>NZ_MVON01000016.1:0-74172 GCF_002018925.1 Acinetobacter sp. MF4642 | reverse complement strand
GGATAATCTTGTTCAGATTCAAGCAGCAAACGTACTGCTCGTTCTTTGATTTCTGCGGTGTATTTTAATCTTGTCATAGCGACATTCTCTCAAGAAAATGTGTCTCCTACAATCTCGGTACGGTTCAAAAACTGAGTGTGTATAGTTTCTTTGAATCATCCTATTTTATAATATGTTTTATCCTCAATTCTTTTGGCTTTAATTCCCTCAACCCACATAAACAACGAATATGATTTAAACCCTCTTTTTAAATAGTTTAACGTCAAACCACCCAAGACTTGATCATAAAAAGCACCATTAACTCCCCTATGCGCTTGTTTTGGTGCAACTCTAAAAACACTTAGAATCACTCAATTAAACCAAATTCTTAACCTCAACCAATTGATTTATAGCAATTATAACCAAAGATAAATCAAATTGATTAGATTGGCATAGATTCTGCATTTTTGTATTCCATCATGTATACAAGTTGGAATGCAAAAAATGAGTCAGAACAAATGCATTGGCTGGACACTTCAAGAATGGCAAACTGCTTATCTCAACCAAGATATTCATCTTGAAGATTTAATCGACTATGTAGCGCAACTACCACAACCTGATCATGCATGGATTTCAATTGCTACGACAGAAATACTTTCCCAACAAATTGAAGCCTTAAAGCAAAAAGCAGATCAAGCCACAGAGCTCAGCAAAGAATTGCCTTTATACGGTATTCCGTTTGCAGTGAAAGATAACATCGATGTTGTTGGTTTTGTCACCACGGCCGCATGCAAGGCCCTAACAACTGTTGCTACGCAAGATGCCGAAACCATTCGCCTGCTTAAAAATGCAGGGGCCATTGTCGTGGGAAAAACCAATTTAGACCAGTTCGCAACGGGGCTTGTCGGGACACGCTCTCCTTTTGGTGCAGTCAGTAACACGTTTAACGCTGACTATGTCAGTGGTGGCTCTAGCTCTGGTTCAGCCAGTGTTGTAGCTCGTGGCTTGGTGCCCTTTGCACTCGGAACAGATACTGCAGGCTCAGGCCGTGTTCCTGCTGCATTTAACAATATTATTGGACTAAAACCCACCAAAGGTCGTTTTTCAAATCGTGGCCTACTCCCCGCCTGTAAAAGTTTGGACTGTATTTCGATTTTTGCATTAACGGTCACAGATGCCGACACCATTGCCCAAACGGTAGAACACTACGATGCGCTAGATAGCTATTCACGCCAACACCCCAAAACTACACCTGCGAAACTCTCCGCTAAGCTACATTTTGCTATTCCCCAAAAACTGGAATTCTTTGGAGATGACCAAGCTAATTATGCCTTCCAACTGGCTGTAGAACAGTTAAAAGTTCTCGGTGCTGAAATTACTGAAATTGATTTTTCAGCGTTTGAACAATTGGCAGCCCAACTCTATCAAGGCTCATGGGTGGCAGAACGTACAGCGGCGGTTGCCGAGTTGTTGGCGCAGCAGCCTGAGGTTTTCGATCCGACAGTGCGTGCAATCATTCAAAAAGGTCATGATTTTAGTGCAGTTGATGCCTATAACGCGGAGTACTTAAAGCAAGACTTAAGCCGAAAAATTCAAGATACTTTGGCCCAATTTGACGCATTGATTGTTCCCACCTCTCCAACCATTCATACCCTTGCGGAAATGGAACAGTCACCGATTAGTCTGAACTCTGAGTTTGGGACTTATACCAATTTCACCAACCTTGCCGATTTAAGTGCCCTCGCTCTGCCCGCGGGTTTCCGCACCGACGGTTTACCTTTCGGCATCAGCCTAATTGCACCTGCATGGTATGACCAAGCCCTGATTGAATTTGGGAAAATTTGGCAGACGCATTTGAACTTAAAGCTGGGTGCCTTAGACCGATATGCACCCATTCCAGCACTACAGAACACAGTCTCTCCACATCATATCCGTGTTGCGGTGGTTGGGGCACACCTGACAGGAATGCCGCTGAACTTCCAATTGCTCACACGTGATGCTGTGCTTGTGGAAACCACACATACCGCTGAGCACTATGCCCTGTTTGCACTAAATGGCACTGTCCCACCTAAGCCCGGTCTAGCCCGAGTCGATGAACACGGTCAGCAGATCATTGTTGAACTGTGGGATGTACCCACTGCTCGCTTTGGAGAATTTGTCGCAGAGATTCCCACACCACTGGGCATGGGTAATGTCGAACTAGCAGACGGTCGATGGGTGAAAGGTTTCATTTGTGAACCTTATGGCTTAAACGATGCCGAAAACATCAGTCACTTTGGCGGTTGGCGCGCCTATATCCAGCACCGTAACAATTCAAAAGTAGAACAAGCTTAGTCAAATTTAGGAATTTTAAAATGTTTAAAACTGTATTGATTGCAAACCGTGGCGAAATTGCTGTACGTGCAATTCGCACTTTAAAAAAACTGGGGCTGACCAGTGTAGCGGTATATTCAGACAGTGACCGTTACGCACAACATGTCAAAGACGCGGACATTGCCATTGCTTTAGACGGCTTAAAACCATCCAACACTTATTTAAGCATTGAAAAACTGATTCAAGCCGCACAAAAAACGGGGGCTGAAGCTATTTTCCCAGGCTATGGCTTTTTATCAGAAAGTGCTGAATTTGCAGAGGCTTGTGAGAAAAATAATATTGCCTTTATGGGGCCAACCGCGACACAAATTTTAGAGTTTGGTTTAAAACACCGTGCACGTGAACTGGCTGCCGCTGCACAGGTGCCTATGACACCAGGGACAGGCTTACTTGAAAGCTTAGATGAGGCAATTTCTGCGGCTACAGAGATTGGTTACCCCATCATGCTGAAAAGCACCGCAGGCGGCGGTGGTATTGGTCTCACCCGCTGTGATAACGAACAAGCCTTAGTTGAAGCTTATGAAAGCGTCAAACGTTTAGGCGCACAATTTTTTAAAGATTCGGGCGTATTTTTAGAACGTTTTATTGACCGTGCGCGTCATGTCGAAGTTCAGATTTTTGGTGATGGTCAAGGTCAAGTGGTTGCATTAGGCGAACGCGACTGTTCATTGCAACGTCGTAACCAAAAGGTTGTGGAAGAAACCCCTGCTGCTCATCTGCCCGAAGCCACACGTCAAAAACTACACCAAGCAGCAGTTGAACTCGGCAAATCTGTCAATTACCGCAGCGCAGGTACGGTCGAATTTATTTATGATGCTGCACGCGATGAATTTTACTTCCTTGAGGTCAATACCCGACTACAAGTGGAACATCCTGTCACTGAGATGGTGACGGGTTTAGACCTGATTGAATGCATGCTTAAAGTTGCTGCGGGCGATGCACTGGATTGGACGGCACTTAGCAACATCCAACCGCAAGGTGCGGCGATTGAAGTGCGTATTTATGCAGAAGATCCAGTTAAAAACTTCCAACCCAGCCCGGGTGTACTGACCGAAGTTGCATTTCCAGACAATTGTCGTGTTGATACATGGGTTTCAACAGGGACAGAAATTTCGCAATATTTTGACCCGATGATTGCCAAAATCATCGTACATGCGGATACCCGTGAACAAGCCATTGAGCAACTAAAAAGTGTGCTCTCTCAAACTCGTTTAAATGGCATCAGCACCAATTTAGACTATGCACATAGCGTGATCTCTGATGAACGCTTTGCACAAATGCAAATCTGGACACGCCTGCTAGACGACTTTGACTACGTACCAAATGTGATTGAAGTACTCCAAGCTGGCACGCAAAGCTCAATTCAGGACTTTCCGGGACGTGTGGGCTATTGGGATATTGGTGTACCACCATCGGGTCCTATGGATGACTATGCTTTTCAATTGGCCAATCAAATTGTAGGGAATGATGCTAGCGCAGCAGGTTTCGAGTTCACCCTACAAGGCCCAAGTCTCAAGTTTCACCAAGACACTGTGATTGCACTCACAGGTGCACCATGCCCTGCGCAACTCGACGATAAGCCCGTGGACTTTTGGCAACCGATTCACATTTGCGCAGATCAAGTACTCAGCTTAGGACAGGTCGAGTCTGGTTGTCGTAGCTATTTAGCAGTGCGTCATGGGCTCGATGTCCCCCTATATTTGGGCAGTCGTTCGACTTTTGCTTTAGGTAACTTTGGCGGGCATGCAGGACGTGTACTTCGTGCAGGCGACATGATCAAACTCGTCAACACAGCCCATCCAAATAGTGATATCCCTTTAGCCCCGCAAGAACCACAGGCTCTATCTCCTGCACTGATTCCAAGCTATGGCAAAGAGTGGAAAATTGGGGTGCTGTATGGACCACATGGTGCACCTGACTTCTTTAAACCCGAATATATTGAAGAGTTTTTTGCATCTGAATGGACCGTACACTTTAACTCCAACCGTCTAGGCATCCGACTGTCAGGGCCAACACCAAGCTGGGCACGTGAAAATGGCGGTGAGGCAGGACTTCACCCATCGAATGTCCATGACTGTGAATATGCCATTGGTGCAATTAACTTCACAGGCGACTTTCCTGTCATTCTCGCCAAAGATGGGCCAAGCCTGGGGGGCTTCGTTTGCCCTGTAACTATTGCCAAAGCTGAACTTTGGAAAGTGGGTCAGCTTAAAGCCGATGATAAAATCAGCTTTTATCCTTTAACTGTTGAACAAGCCAATGCCTTAGAACAACAACAAATTGAACGGATCGAAAACTTTGCCCACGCAGCACTTAATTCTGAGCCCCCAAGCGGTGATATTCCAACATCCGCAATTCTTGCCAGCTTAGAGGCAACTGATGTATCTCCACGCACGGTATACCGCCAAGCGGGTGACAGCTATATCTTACTGGAGTACGGTGACAATGTTTTAGACTTGGCGCTACGCTTACGCGTTCACCAACTGATGCAGCTGATCCGCGCGGCTAATATTAAAGGCATATTGGAACTGTCCCCCGGCGTCCGCTCGCTGCAAATCAAATACGATGGACTCACGCTTCCACAGCATCAATTGATCGCATTTCTACTCAAGCTTGAACAGCAAATGGGGGATTTAAGCCAAATCAAGATTCCGTCACGGATCATTCATCTACCCATGGCATTTGAAGACAGTGCAACTTTAGGTGCTGTTGAACGCTATCAAGAAAGTGTCTGTGCCAAAGCGCCTTGGCTACCGAACAATGTCGATTTTATTCAACGCATCAATGGCTTAGACAGTCGTGAGCAAGTCAAAGAGATTATTTTCAATGCTAACTACCTCATTTTAGGCCTTGGTGATGTTTATCTCACCGCCCCATGTGCAGTACCGATTGACCCACGCCACCGCCTATTAAGTTCAAAATACAACCCTGCACGTACTTTTACCGCTGAAGGTACCGTAGGCATTGGCGGCATGTATATGTGTATCTACGGTATGGACTCTCCAGGCGGCTACCAACTGGTCGGACGCACTCTACCCATTTGGAATAAATTTAAAAAGAACAAACAGTTTGGCGACAAACAATGGTTCCTAAACTTCTTTGATCAAATCAAATACTTCCCCGTATCTGAGTCAGAGTTAGAGCAATGGCGTGCCGACTTTGAAAATGGTCAAACACAAATTCAAATTGAAGACACTGAATTTGACTATGCCGCGTATTTACAGCTGCTTGAAGATGAAAAAGACAGCATTGCCGAGTTTAGAGCACAGCAACAACAAGCTTTTAATGCTGAAGTGGGCTTATGGAAAGAAAGCGCTGATCATCAAGAACATCTGATTGCAGAAGTACCTGATGAGACCGACTACAGCGCCTATGCAGCACTACATGCTTCGATGACCGGTAATATTTGGAAAATATTAGTGGAACAAGGTCAGATTGTGAAAAAAGGGGAAACCATTGCTATCATTGAAGCCATGAAAATGGAATTACCGGTATACGCTGCGGATGATGGTACTGTCAAAGCCATTATTTGTCGGGCTGGACAAACCGTTCATAGCGGTGAACCTTTGGTTTATATGGAATAGTACATGCCCAATATGACACGTGCAGGTTCAAGTTCAGACAATTTGTCTGAACTGGTTTACCAGCAAATAAAAAACGATATTTTTGATTTCAAATTGATGCCGGGTGAACGTTTTACCGAATCCGAAATCGCCTTGAGCTATCAGGTCAGTCGTACGCCTGCACGGCAAGCGCTATATCGACTACAACAAGAAGGCTATGTAGAGGTGGCATTTCGTAGTGGCTGGACTGTCCGTCCGTTGAACTTGCAATACTACGATGAGCTGTATGAGCTACGCATCATGATTGAGCAGTATGCAATTCGAAAGTTATGCAGCAGTGCATCTCAGCCATCGAAGGAAATGAAACACCTACACAAAATTTGGATGGTTGCACCTGAGCAGTATCTGTCAAGTTTAAAAGCCATGGCGAAAATTGATGAAGATTTTCACTGTGCGTTGGTTCGTGCCATTGGCAATCAAGAAATGATCAAAATTCATCAAGAGGTCAGTGAAAAAATTCGCATTATTCGGCGCCTCGATTTTTCAAAAATGGATCGAATTGAAGCCACCTATGCGGAGCATCAAGCCATTTTGAATTATATAGCACAGCAACAGATGGAGCTTGCCGTTGAAAAGATCAGTGCTCACATTCAACAAAGTCGAGATGAGGTAAAAAAAATTACCTTAGGTATGCTTAATCAGCATGCTGTTGTGAAAGCAAGTCGCTAAGCACTCAATCAACATTCCACTCTCAAATAAAAAAGGCGCTTCATGCGCCTTTTTTAGCCTTTTAATTTAAACAGGAATACGCAGCACTTGGCCTGGGAAAATATCATCTGCATCTTTCAACAACGGACGATTGGCCTCAAAAATTTTATTATACTGGTTGGCATCGCCATAAAATGCTTTGGAAATTTTCGATAAGTTATCCCCCGATTTAACTGTGTAGAACTTACTTTCAGGTTCAGGGCTAGCTACAGTGAGTTGATCATCGACTTGTGCCACATGGTCAATATTACCGACGGCTAAAACAATCTTTTCTTTATCGGCTTGGGTCTGAACTTGCCCTTTCACGGTCGCCAAATCCGTGGTGGAGTTATAGCTGACTGAAAGTCCCGTCACAGATAAGCCCAATGCTTTGATATGACCCAATAACTTGTTGGCAATTTCTTGAGCCGATGGCTCTGCTGGTGTGCTTGGTGCGGCTTGAGGCTCGGCTGCTGCTGTGTTCTTCTTACCAATGCCTTTAACAAAATCAAAAAGACCCATGTGTATGCTCCATCTTGTTATATCGGTGTTGTTATATTGAATGCTCAAAAATGAGACACCCTTTTTTATACCCAAAAAAGACAACAGATTTGGTAGCGAATAGTCCTCTTAAAGTAAAACTTTGTAAGTTACCCGAGTAAATAAAAGATTTTAAAGGTGGGTTAGGCGCTTTGCGTTTTTTGAAAGGCATAAAAAAGCCACCCAAGTGGGTGGCTTTTTCATTCAGCAAAGCTGAAACAATATGTATTAACCTAGTTTCTTAGAAACATAGTCAATCGCAGATTGTACAGTTGTGATTTCGTTAGAATCTTCATCTGGGATTGTGATGTCAAAGTCGTTTTCGAAAGACATAACAAGCTCAACAAGGTCTAAAGAGTCAGCACCTAAGTCATCCATGAAAGATGCTTCGTTTTTGATTTCTTCAGCCTTAAGACCAAGTTGTTCTGCAACTGCTTGCTTGATGCGTTGTTCGATATCGCTCACAGGAATTCTCCTCATTGCTTGTGGCGTTTTTAATGCCGTTAGTTTAATTGAATCTTTAAAATTTTGAAAGTTTATCCATCAGCCAATTAGCTCATGTATAGACCACCATTTACATGCATTACCGTACCAGTAATGTAATTTGCTTTGTCTGATGCCAAGAAGCTCACCGCATTTGCAATATCTTGTGGATCACCTAAACGGTTCAAGGCCACTTGATCGCTCATTTTTTTACGGATGTCTTCGCTTAATTGCTCAGTCATTTCTGTTGCAATAAAACCAGGCGCCACTGAGTTTACAGTGATTTGACGGCTGCCCATTTCTTTTGCAAGGCTACGGCTAAATGCTTCAATACCAGCTTTCGCTGCTGAATAGTTGGCCTGACCTGGGTTGGCAAAATGCGCAACCACAGAACTAATATTAATAATTCGTCCAAAACGCGCTTTGGTCATACCTTTTAAAACACGTTTCGACAAACGGTAAACTGCTTTTAAATGGATATTTAAAATGTCATCCCAGTCATCTTCTGACATACGAAGTAACAAATTATCTTTGGTAATCCCAGCATTGTTCACCAAAACCAACACAGGGCCATAGTTTTGTTCAATGTCAGTTACAAGCGCATCAATGGCAGCACCATCACGAACATCGAGCACTTTACCTGCACCGTGTTCACCGAAGCTTGCAGCAAGTTTTTCTGCACCTGACTCAGATGTCGCAGTACCCACAACAAAATAACCGTCTTGAATAAGTTGCTGAGCGATGGCAGCACCAATCCCTCGACTTGCACCTGTCACGAGTGCAATTTTGCGTTCCTGTGTCATGCAATTTTTCCTTCAGCCACTAAAATGGCATTTAGTGCATCTTCCAAGCGTGATTTACTATCGAGTGGAAATGCTTTTTCAATATTAGGTAGACGTTTTGCCAAGTTTGCCAAAACATTGCCTGGACCACACTCTGCAACATATTGGATCCCTTGATCCTGAATAAACTGCATGGTTTTGGTCCACTGTACAGACTCATATAACTGAGCTGTAAGTGCTTGACGGACTTGTGCTACATCTGTAGCAATTTCCGCGCCCACATTTTGTATTACAGGTATGCTAGGCAGCTCAATGGCAGTTTGTTCCAAAGCTTGTGCGAACTGTTCTGCAGCTGGCTTCATCAATGAACAATGCGATGGAACAGAAACTGGGAGTGCAATCGCTTTGCCGCTGTTTTCTTTGGCTAAAGCCATGACTGCTTCAACTGCTGCTTTTTCACCCGCAATGACCACTTGACCTTGAGCATTGTAGTTAGCCGCTTCAACCGAACCCTCAGCCTGACTCGAAACCTGTTGGCATAAAGCAACAACTTGCGCATCGTCCAAACCTAAGATGGCCGCCATTGCGCCCTTTCCTTGCGGTACAGCACTTTGCATGAGTTTGCCACGTAAGTTTACCAACTTGGCTGCATCGCCTAAGCTTAGGCTTCCTGCTGCAACCAATGCACTGTACTCACCGAGTGAATGTCCCGCCAAATACTTGGGTACAACACCACCGAGTTCTAACCATACACGCCACAAGGCAATGCTGGCAGTCAACAACACAGGTTGGGTAAATTCAGTTTGGTCTAAACCTTCGCCAGATTGTGCAATGTGCCACAAATCGAATCCAACCGCTTTAGAGGCTTCTGCAAATGTTGCTTCAACACTGGCAAATTGTTCTGCCAATTCAGCCAACATACCAACCTTTTGTGAACCCTGACCGGGAAATACAAAAGCTGTCTTTGTTGCCTGAGCGACTTGATCAAGTTGTTTCGCAGACATAAAAAAGTCCTTTCTTGTCTTTGCTCTCGTTTATGGAGCGAAAATTTAACACTTAATTTAGGTCGATGTAATTGCCAAATACAACAAAAACCAGCGCATTAAAATTTAGAAATAAAAAAAGGGAGCTTTACGCTCCCATTTTTTTCACTAAGCTTTACGCTCAATGCTTCGACAATTATTCAGCAGATGCTTTAGCGAATAATTGACGACCACGGTAGATACCATCTTTAGATACATGGTGACGACGGTGAATCTCGCCAGTAGCTTGGTCTACAGTTAATGCATTCTCGGTTAAAGCGTCATGTGAACGGCGCATGTCACGGCGAGAGCGACTTTTACGGTTTTGCTGAACGGCCATGATGGCTCCTTACAAATCGAAAAATATGGATCAGAACAAATTCAGTTGTCTTATACAGAAGAGTATAACACAAAAATTAGTTAAGTTTACCCTTCAAACCTGCCAAAACATCAAACGGATTATCCCGCTTTTCTTCAACAAGTTCTTCAACGGCAGGTTGGTGCTTATGTTCACAAGCGTCATGCTTAGCAGACAAAGGCATCAACAATAACAATTCATCTTCTATCAGAGACAGTAAATCAGCCGTCGCAGGCGCATCATAGCTACCTTTTGTCGTTGCTTCACTCTCACCTAAGACGATGAAATCAGCATCCTCATCCAAGCGCTCTATCAGTGACTCATCATCCACTAGAGCTAGATGAAAATCTAAAACGAGTTCAATGTTTACCGTGCCTAAACAGCGCTGGCATTCCATTGGAACATTCGTTTCAACGTGACCATCTAGCCATACAATACGATGATACGCATCCATTGATAGCTTACAGTCTATGTTAATCAATTGATCATCAATTGATCCAACAGCTTCACGAGCAATACGAACAAAGCGAGACAATGGCAGTGTTCCTGCCCATGTAAAGCCTTGTTCGGCCCATTTAAACGGCTCAATCTGTGCCGGAAAGGTATTTGCTGACATAATTAAGGCGGCAATTCTACAAATTCATCAGTACTCTGTCAAAGATTAAGATACAATTTCGTACTTATTTAGACAGACCATTTGGGTAACTTAAGTCATGCATCTGTTGCAGCCGCAAACAGAAGTGAGTATTTCATCACTTGTGAGCACAATTTCAACTGTCAATTCTGACATTTCAAACCGCCAAGCGCAACTCTCGACGTGGAAGAATTTGTGTACAGAAGCAGAACAAGTTGATTGGCTCATCTTACACTTTAATCGTTGGTTTTCCCACCTGAATGTCAACTTGGTTAAAGGTGACTTTGAACCTGAATATTTTCCCGCTACAGACAGCACCCCTGCGCGTATCCAATTTGCCCATGGTTTTTTTAATAGTGCCTTGCATGAAATCAGCCATTGGAGCATTGCAGGAAACAAACGTCGTCTACTCCCCGACTTAGGCTACTGGTATGCACCCGATGGTCGCACAGCGGAACAACAAGCTTTATTTGAACAGGTTGAAATTAAACCGCAAGCCATTGAATGGTTATTTGCCACAGCTTTTGGTCGGAAGTTCCGTGTTTCCTTAGACAATCTGACTGGTGAAGGAGGTGACGGCAACCGCTTTAAAGACCATGTTTTCGCTCAAGTTCAGGCTTATTTTTCAGGCCAAGCCCAATTACCGCGCGATGCGAAACACTTCATTGACTGTATTTGCCTATGTACTCGTGCTGGCAAAACATTACAGAGCGATGAATTTCAAAGAGAAATGCTCGACTAAATTTAGCACGATTCACATTTTGGTCATTGAACATCACCGAGATAAAGCGCGATAATGTTGAAAAAACCATCAGGAGATAAAAACGATGCTTCATTTAAGAGTCCATCCTGATAACCCTCAAGCACGCTCAATCAGCCAAGCAGTAGAACGGATTCGCGCAGGCGATGTGGTGGTGTACCCAACTGATGCCGCTTATGCCATTGGCTGCCAGATTGGGAATAAAAATGCCATGGAGCGGATTGCTCAAATTCGCGGCCTTGGGGCCAAACATCAATATGCCATCATTTGTGCAGATCTGTCCGATATTGCCACTTATGCCAAAGTGGACAATGCTATGTATCGTTTACTGAAAAACAATACACCAGCCGTGACCACCTTCATTTTGCCTGCAACCAGTGAAGTTCCAAAACGCTTGATGCATCCAAAGAAGAAAACCATTGGTTTACGCATTCCAAGTAACCCAGTGTGCCAAATGTTACTCAAAGAGTTAGGCGAGCCGCTACTGACCAGTACCTTAATCCTGCCGAATCAGGAAGAACCGCTGGATGATCCCTATGATATAGAAATGCAACTATCAAAACGAATTGATGTGTTTATCGACAGCGGGCTGGGCACATTAAGCACCACCAGTATTGTCGACTTATCAGGTGATCACCCTGAAGTGATTCGCCGTGGGCTTGGTGATGTTAGTGCATTTGAGTAATGCGCTGCATTTATTCGCTAGGGAAACTGAATCTGACATTCTCAAGAGATCAACATGACCCTATTTACGGTTTTGCTCAATCTCAATCAATTTCCCGTGCAACATAGTTTATATGTGCAGCGTCCTTGGACGCTTGAGTCCGAGACTTTGGTGCAAAACCCGAGTTCAATCAACTGCATTATGCGGGAAGAGAATCTGTATAGCTATTTTCTGCCGATCGCGACCATCCAACAATACTTTAAATATCTTGAACCCAAAAACCTCTGCTTACAGGACAACTGTCAACGCATCATTGAATTTGCTCTACAAGCACCTGAATAAATCTTGAATGAATATTTTCCGTCGCGTCAGCTGATCCATTTCTGCAGACTTTAGACGCATTTTTCTTTCCTACGCGTTCAAATAAATCCACGCATCCATAACAATAAAGTACCTAATCTATGCAGCTTCAGTGTTCACAACCACTGTTATCGCAAATAACCATCTTCATTTTAAAGTGCGGAAAAAACAGCCAAGTCCATTCTTTTGAGTGGTTCATCCTCTGAAGCAGTTTGATACTGTACAGCCAGAACATTAAACGTACTTCACCGTGCATTGACGATGGATCGTCATGGGTATGAAAAACAGCTACAGCATAATCAAATCAATAAGGACAAAAAATGTCGAACCAAGGGAATACAACAATATTAGGCCTATTTGCGGTTTCAACCACTCCAATGCATTCTAGCCAATCCATCGCATTCAGCTTCCAACTATTCAGGTTTCCTCCAAACGCGATCTCTGCTTCGTTTAAATCAAGCCTGTAACAGTCTGTATGAGATGAGAGCCTCATGTCTGAAGCTACAACTCAATCGAAATCCCCAAACATCTAAACCTTTTTATTCCGTAGGTCTTTTCCCTACTCAGCATTTTTGCACATTTTTTCAACACCACAACAAGGAAACTTTTAATAAGGGATTGCATATGAACAAAAATAGACCATTGAACTCAATACCGAAACCACTGACACGCATCCTCACCTTGGTCGCAGCTATTACAGCATCACATGTCGCTTTAGCCGCCGCCGAAGACCAAAGTACTCCACATCAAGCCCTCAATCAGACAGGCTTGGTCTTACCCCAACCCACACCCGCATTTAAAGGGGTGATTAAAGAAACCTTTGAAGGCTCTAAACAAGATTTCCCTCAACCGATAAAAGCATCGAAAGATGCACCCAATGTGGTGGTGATTTTGTTAGATGACTTGGGCTTTGGGCAAGCTGGCACCTTTGGGGGACCTGTGCCGACACCTGAAATGGATGAACTTGCAGATGATGGTGTCATCTTCAATCGTTTTCATACCACAGGGATTAGCTCTCCAACACGTGCAGCGCTTTTAACGGGACAAAACCCACATCAAGTTGGAGCGGGAACCATTACCGAACTTTCAACAGGTTATCCGGGATATAACACGATATGGCCTAAGGAAAGTGCCAGCGTGGCTAGAATCCTTAAAGACAATGGCTATGCCACTGCGGCATTTGGTAAATGGCACAACACCCCTGACTGGGAAACATCCCCAGTTGGTCCCTTTGAACGCTGGCCAACAGGTCTTGGTTTCGAATATTTTTATGGCTTTTTTGGTGGGGAATCGAGCCAATGGGAACCTCAGTTGATCCGCGGGGTGACACCCGTTGAACCCACTAAACGACCAGAGCAAGGCTATAACCTGAATGTTGACTTAGTTGATGATGCAATTGGTTGGATCAATCGTCAAGGCTCAGTCTCTCCAGATAAACCGTATTTTGTCTATATGGCACCCGGTGCCGTCCATGCACCACTGCATGTCAATCAAGAATGGATTGATAAGTTTCAAGGCCAGTTCAACCAAGGTTGGGACAAAGTCCGTGAAGAAACCTTGGCCCGTCAGAAAAAACTTGGTATTGTTCCTAAGAATACCGACTTGACTCCTCGCCCAGACAGTATTCAAGCTTGGGCTGCTCTGAGTGCAGATGAGAAGCGCTTGTTTGCAAAACATCAAGAAGTCTTTGCAGGTTTTCTCGCACAAACAGATCATGAAATGGGACGTTTGATTAAAGCCATCAAGAAACTTCCAGATGCAGACAATACCCTCATTATTTTTATTGCGGGGGATAATGGTGCCAGTGCTGAAGGGACGTTAACGGGTACTATCAATAACCTAATGACTCAAAATGGTTTTCCAGATACCGTTGAAAATCAATTAAAACACATTGATGAAATTGGCGGACCAAAGCACGAAAACCAATATCCTGTCGGTTGGGCATGGGCTGGCTCTTCCCCGTTCCAATGGATGAAACGCGTTCCTTCTCACTTCGGGGGAACACGTAATGGCATGATCGTTTCTTGGCCTGCGAAAATTAAAGCCACGCATGCGATCCATAACCAATTCCATCATGTCTCCGACATCACCCCAACTATTTTAGAAGCAGCCAATATTCCGCAGCCCAACTTAGTAGATGGTGTAAAGCAAACGCCAATGTCTGGCATTAGCATGGCATACAGTTTCAATGATGCAAAAGCCAAAGATCAGCGTCATACCCAATACTTTGAAACGGGTGGACATAGAGCCATCTATCAAGACGGTTGGGTTGCCTTATCCTTCCATGGCGTACCGTGGAAGCTCAGTGGCTCTTTAGGCTTTAAAGATAGTCCATGGGAACTATACAATATCAAACAGGACTTTTCCCAAGCGCATGACCTAGCAGCCAAAGAGCCTCAACGCCTAGCAGAAATGCAGAAACTGTTCGACCAAGAAGCAGGCAAATATGGTGTGTACCCATTAGATGCCCGTTTTGTGGAACGTGCCTTTAATCCAGAACGGCCTTCTTCAGTTCGTGGCCGAAAGCAATTCACCTATTCAGCAGGAACCACGCGTCTACCTGAAGGCAGTGCACCACCCATGTATCAACGCTCACATAGCATTACAGCTGACGTTGTCATTCCTAAAAGCGGTGCCAATGGTGTAATTGTGGCTGAAGGTGGTTCAGGTGGTGGCTTCTCTTTGTATTTGGAAAATGGCATACCTGTATACGAATACAACTTCTTTGTCCAATCGTATTATCGGATTGCTGCCACTAAAGCATTAGCACCGGGTAAACACACCATCGTCGTAGACTATCAACAAACTCCGCGGGAAGGTCGACATGGTATTGGCGGACCCGTGACCATCAGCGTCAATGGCGAAACGGTTGCCCAAGGTCAGGTTGAAAAAGTGGTTCCTTATCGCTTCTCCGCAACTGAAACCTTCGATATCGGTATGGACTTAGGCTCAACCGTTTCACCTCGCTACAATGAAAAAGCGCCGTACCCATTTACAGGTCAAATCGATACCGTCACAATCGATTTAAAAGACTAAATATTTTTAAACACGACGATCTGAGATTGATCAACACCCCAAAATTTGAGACTTCAAAGTCTCTGAAGTTGGAGCAGCACTGAAATACGTTCTTCGTATTTCAGTGCTATTCTTTAAGGTATTCATCCAATGCCTATTTTGTAGGCTGCTTTTGAGATTCATAATGCCGCACTATGCAGCCCCATCTAGCTACTTACAATAAATCGATTATTTTTCAAACCACAGGACTAGGCCCTAAGTCCGTCATGTTCTCTTAAACCCAACCCATTTCTGCAGATTTAGCCACGACATCAGCAGATAAAAAGCATCACACAAATAAATACTCTCTATTTATTTACAGCTTTTTTTGTTATTTGGTCGGTGAAATCATGTATTCATGCCGCAATTTGTTTTACACTAAGCCCTATTAAAATTATGTATTTTTTAAATCGCCTCTACTTTTTCTCCTTAAGTACTGATTCGAAAAAACATAATCATGCCTTTGAAAATTCGCGTGGCCAATAACTGTAATGAATCAATCCGTCCATAATGCCATGGAAGATCTTCCACAAATCCGTGTTATGGATGAGTGGCATGACTCCATCCCCGAGGATTTATATATTCCTCCAGCTGCATTTGAAATTCTTTTAGAGCATTTTGAAGGACCACTCGACTTTCTGATTTACCTGATTCAAAAAAATGGCTTTGACTTATTACAGTTAGATATTGCCCCGATTGCAGCGCAATACCTGTCTTATATGGATGCCATGAAGTCGCTTAACATTGAGCTGACAGCAGACTATATGGTGATGGCCGCGCTCTTGGCTGATTTAAAATCACGTTTGCTGTTGCCAAAAGCACCGAATGCAATCCAAATTGAAAAAGACCCAAAACAAGAGCTGATTGACCGTTTAGAAACTTATCTCCGTATTAAACAAGCGGCTGAACGCTTGGGGCAGATGCCTATATTAGAGCGAGACACCTTCTCAACCAATGTCAGCTTAGGCCAAACTCTGGATAATAATGATGGTCATGATGTACAACAGCTGCGTGATGCACTGTTCTGCGTGTTTAACCGACCTGAGCCGATCACCCATCAAATTGCACAAGAACCAGTTTTACTTGAAGAGCGTATGGCTTTTATTGAAAGCAAAGTCGCTTCAGGTGAAGTTTTAGTTTTTGAATCTTTGCTGCGTCCCATTCAAGGACGTATGGGCATGGTCGTGACGTTTATGGCCATTTTAGAGTTAACCCGTCAGCAACGTATTCAAATTGTAAGTTCAGGTGTTGAAGCACCGCTTTCGATACAAGGAGTCAAAAAATAATGTTAGAACAAACCGCTCCTGTAACGAATGAAGACAACTTGCATGAAGTACTGATGCAGTTAGAAGCGATTATTTTTGCCAGTGATGCGCCTGTTTCACTTGCACGATTGAAAGAATCGTTCCAAAATCAATATAGCAAACAAGATTTACGCCATTTTTTACAACAACTTGCCATGCTACAGCATGGTCGTTCGATTGAACTGATTGAAACTGCTCAAGGTTTTCGTTTTCAAGTTCGAGCAAAATACCGTCAAATTGTTGCACAAACATGGCCAGAGCGACCAACTCGCCTTTCGCCATCGCTACTCGAAATGTTGGCCGTGGTTGCTTATCATCAACCAGTCACTCGAGCAGATATAGAACAAATTCGAGGAGTCTCAAATAACAGTCAACTGTTACGAACGTTATTTGATTGGAACTGGATTAAAGAATCTGGTTTTCGTGAACTCCCAGGAAGACCTGCGTTGTTAGTTACGACGCCCCAATTTTTAAATGCATTTGGCCTAAATTCTTTAGGTCAGTTGCCTCCCCTGCAGGATGCCAAGGAAGCTTTTATGGCGCTCGATGCGAATGCACCGAAGTCGTAAATAGGTGAACTGTTGATGATAATTTCTAAGGTTATGCTGTCATGAGTGAAAAGTTGCAAAAGGTACTCGCACGAGTTGGTTTGGGTTCTCGCCGTTATATGGAAGAAGTCATTGCCGCTGGTCGTGTGAGTGTCAACGGCCAAGTTGCCCAAGTAGGCGAACGTATTGAACCAGGTGATGAGCTTCGCATCGATGGTCGTAAAGTATCGTTCCAAATTGAAGATGAAATTCGTCGTCGTGTTCTGATTTACTATAAACCAGAAGGCGAAATTTGTTCACGTAACGACCCTGAGTCACGTCCAACCGTATTTGATCAATTACCTGCAATCGCGAATGATCGCTGGGTGATGGTGGGTCGTCTGGATATTAACTCAACAGGTCTACTATTGTTCACAAATGATGGCGAACTCGCGAATCGCTTGATGCACCCATCAAATGAAGTTGAACGTGAGTATGCTGTACGTGTTATGGGTGAAGTGACGCCTCAAATTAAGAACAACATGCTCAAAGGTGTGGTGTTAGATGATGGCCCAGCGAAGTTTGAGTCATTCTCTGAAATTGGCGGTGAAGGGATTAACCGCTGGTATCAAGTGGTGGTAAAAGAAGGTCGTAACCGCGAAGTACGTCGTATTTTTGAATCGCAAGGTTTAAAAGTCAGCCGTCTACTCCGTACACGTTATGGCACGGTTATTTTACCACGCGAACTACGTACGGGTCGTTGGATGGAATTGGACAAAAACGACATCGATAACTTAACCAAAGCCGTTGAGCTAAAACCACGTCAAGGCACAGGTTTGTACGGCATGGCAAAACGTCGTACTGAACGTATGCAAGAAAAACCAATGGCTGCACGTCGTGGTGGTTTCTTACGTCAACAGCGCCGTGACAATGAAGATGAAGGCCAACAACAAGCGAAGCCAGCCTTCAATCGTGAACGCCGTGAAAATCCAAATGGACATAGCCAGCGTCGTCAGGACAATGCACAAACAGGTTATGGCCAAAGTGAACCACGCCAAAACTCAGGCTATGCACAACGTGACAGCCGTCCAGAGAACTTTGGCAACAAAGGCACCTATGGTCAACGCGACGCACGTGATGAAAATGCGCCACGTAAACCTTTTGGAAATAAAGGCTTTAAGAAGTTTTAATTTTTAAAGTCAAAATTTGAGCCACTTTCGAGTGGCTCTTTTTATATGTGTTTACGATGCAATAATCGCTTTCTATTCTTTAACACGAACAAGCTGCAAACCCCTCATAAAAAACGCCCAATCTATTGAGCGTTTTTATTATTACAACAACAGCCACCCATTCATGACACACTTTGCGGAATAGCACTAAGTAAGCGTTTGGTATATTCATGCTGTGGTGACTGGTACAAATCATCTGAATTGGCTATTTCCACCAAATCACCATGATTCATGACCATGATTTGATCTGAAATATATTTCACCACTGATAAATCATGTGAAATAAAGATATAACTCAGTCCAAATTCATCCTGTAAATCTTGCAGCAAATTCAGTACTTGGGCTTGTACCGAAACATCCAACGCTGAAACAGACTCATCACAAATCAAAATTTCAGGTTTTAAGGTTAGGCAGCGCGCAATCGCAATACGTTGACGCTGTCCGCCTGAAAACTCATGTGGATAACGATAAAAAGCCTGTGCAGGTAAGCTCACGCGTTCTAACAAGTCCAAAGCCATCTGTTTGCGTTCAGCATCATTCGCTCCGATCCCATGCACTTGCATCGGCTCCATTAAAATCTGCCCGACAGTAAAACGAGGATTGAGTGATGCATAGGGATTTTGGAAAATGATTTGAATCTTGCGTTGATACCGAGCAAACTCTTTTTCTGACATGGCTAAAATATCTTGACCTTCAAACAGCGCTTTTCCTCCTGTCGCCTCCTGTAAACGCATCAGCAATAATCCGATGGTCGTTTTCCCCGAACCAGACTCACCCACCAAGCCCAAAGTCTTGCCTTTTGCCAGTTGAAAACTCACGCCTTTGACCGCTTGAAATTCCTCTTTTCCGAATAGTCCTTTACGACTATAAAATGACTTTTTAAGGTCACGCACATCTAAAATAACCGCTTCTTGGCCAGTTAAGCCGCGAGATCTTTGTTGAAGTGACTCGACATCGACGCTATGCGTTTCAATATAGTCATCGCCCTTTTGTTGCATAAAGTCACTGATCATCGGCAAACGCATGGGACGTTTAGATAGTTGTGGACGGCAGTGCAACAACGCTTTGGTATAGACATCTTGAGGACGTTCAAGTACATCTTTAACCCAGCCTTGTTCACGAATTTGACCATGCCGCATCACGATTACCTGATCGGCAATTTCCCCGACCAAAGCCAAATCATGGGTAATAAACAGCATCGACATTTGATGCTTCTTCCGCAAAGACTCCAACAAATCTAAAATTTGCTTTTGAATGGTGACATCCAGCGCTGTCGTCGGTTCATCAGCAATCAATAGTTTGGGTTTACACGCAATTGCCATAGCAATCATGACGCGCTGCTGCTGCCCACCCGACAACTGCCCCGGATAAGCATCAATCTTGGTTTCAGGAGATGGAATCCCAACTTCTATCAAGAGTTCCAAAGCACGTGCACGCGCCTGCTTACGACTCATGCCCAAGTGTAACTGCAAAATTTCTGCAATTTGTGAACCTACCGTAAACACAGGATTCAGTGATGACATCGGCTCTTGAAAAATCATGGCAATATCTTTACCGCACTTTTTCCGCATTTCACGGCGTGGTAAATCGAGTAGGTTTTGTCCCTCAAACAGAATTTTACTGTCCGAAGAAATTTGACTGCTTTCTGTAGGTAATAGCCCCATGGTTGCTAGCGATGTGACCGACTTCCCACTGCCTGACTCCCCAACCAAGGCCACAGTGGTATTCACTGGAATACTAAAACTGATGCCTTTGACTGTTTCAATGTACTGCTTTTCTTCATTTTTAAAGCTGACACGCAAGTTTTCCACCTGAAGTAAGGCTGGCGCTGTCATATGATTAAGTTCAGACATTCTCATGCTCCTATTTCAGTTTCGGGTCTAATGCATCTCGCAGTGCATCGGTAAACATTGAAAATGCAGTGACCAGAACCGCCATTGCTACCGAAGCGGCTGCTAACTGCCACCACTTGCCTAAAATCAACTCACTTTGAGCCTCATTCAGCATACTGCCCCATGACACCACACCGACAGGGACACCAAAACCTAAGAAGCTCAAAATCACTTCTGACTTAATAAAGGCCACCACTAAAATTGACATTTGAACCAGTGCAATATGACTGACATTGGGAAATATATGCACAAAGATGCGTCGGCTATGACTCACTCCAATCGCTTTTGCCGCCAGCACATATTCCCGCGAAGTATGCTTCATATATTCGGCACGAATTAAACGATATACTCCCGTCCACCCCGTTAAACCCAAAATCAAAACAATGGATAAAACGCCTTTTTGTTGTAGTACTGCGGCAATCGCTAAAACCAAGAGCAAATAAGGAATCGAAGTAAAAATGTTATAAAACCAGTTCAAAACATCATCGACCCAGCCACCAAAGTAGCCCGAAATGGCACCTAAAACCGTGCCAATCACGACAGCAAGAAAAGCTGCAACTAAGCCAACAATAATTGATGTTTCTGCACCTTTAATGGTTTTCAGTAAAACACTTTGTCCCCATTTGTCGGCACCTAAAATCAGGCTTTGCTTGAGTTCCGCTTGCTGATCTAGTAAATGACCATCCAACGCTTGGTCAATCGCTTTCATATCTTCGGCTAAAGGATCAACAACCCCATAGTAATCAATAGCACCACCTATACCCTGTTCAGCAGCAATTTCTGCGTTGAGCTCACGAATGACATCTTTTAAAGGATCAACAGGGTTTTCAGGCACAGCCGCTTCGACTTTTTGTGTTTCACTTTGCGTAGCAGGTATCGCAGCTGCACCGATAAACGTAGGCGGTGCATAACTCACAGCGACTTCTTTATTCCAGTCTTTTGCAATCAATCCTGTGGATGACAAAATTAACAGCACCAAATAAAACAGTACGATTAGGAGAGAAAACATCGCGATTCGATCGCGCTTTAAACGGCGCATGGCGAGTTGCCATAGCCCTGTAGATGCTGTTGTAGGTTCAGCAGTATCTGGTTTTCTTTTAGTGAGAACACTGAGCATAATTCACCTACTTCAACTGTACACGTGGATCGACCCATTTATAAATCAAATCGGCAATCAAGTTGAAAAACATCGTTGCGAGAGCAACGTACACAGTAATGGCTTTAATCACAGGAAAATCACTACGCTCTACTGCAATAATTACTTCACGACCAATGCCCGGAATACCAAAGAAACGCTCAATCAAAAATGCACCAATCAGCAAAGCAGGTAAACTTGCCATCACGTCTGTAATAATCGGGATTGAGGCATTACGTAGCACATGCACGCCTAAAATGCGCCGTTCACCCATCCCTTTGGCACGTGCAGTACGAACATAGTCTTGATTGACTTCATCCAAAACAAAACTACGATACAACCTTAAAGTCGGGGCAATACTGACCACCAACATGATCAGAATAGGCAATAAAGCATACTTAAACAGGTTCTCGCTAAAGCTATCACTCCAGCCTTGTACCGGAAACCAACTCAACTGATAGGCAAAGACATACTGAAAAACAATGATATACACCAAGATACTGATCGACATGCCAATCGTACACAGCATCATCACCATACGATCCGTTAAACTGCCGCGCACGGCTGCCACCGCCAAAGCCAAAATAATAGAAATAATGGTTTGTAAGATCGTCAGTGGAATGAGCAAAGTCAGTGAAGGCCCGAGTCGTGTCGTGATAATTTGCGATACCGACTCCCCTGTACTCCAACTTAGCCCATAATCAAATGTCAAAATCTGCTTAATGAAAATCCACAGTTGCACATAATAGGGCTGATCGACCCCAAGCTGCTGTCGGATATTTTCAATCTGTTCAGGGTTCGACATTTTCCCTGCTAAAATATAGGCAGGGTCGCCACCGACCCAGTTAAACAAGAAGAAAATCAGCAACACCACCCCAAGCATGGTCGGGATCATTTGCCAAATTCGACGAATAATATATGCCAGCATAAAAATGCCCCTTATTTCACCCGTTGACCGGTAATTTCATCGAAAAAGGCTTTGTTATCAGGTTCACGACCCAAAAAGTCTTTGACCAATGCTTTGGCAGGTTTTTGACCACCTTGGGACAAAATCGTTTGACGATAGTGCTGCCCCACTTCAGGGTTATTTAAGTTATCACCAAAGGCTGAAAGCATGTCCAATGCCATCACTTCTGACCACATATAGCCGTAATACCCGACTTGATAACCACCCATGATGTGACCAAACTGCCCCGGAAACTCGGTGGTTGGAACATAACCCAAGGCCGTTTCCCCTTCCATTTTCTCCCAAACCTTTAAGGGCTGAACCTCTCGTGCATCACTGCCATGTAGCGCCATGTCATACTGTGCATACAACGTCTGTCGTGCATAATGCAAACCACGCCCATAACTATGAACGGCATTGAGTTTAGTAATCAACGCATCATCCACGCGTGGGCAGTCAGGTTTGCAGTAGTCCGCCACCTTTGACAGAGTCTCTTTGCGTCGTGCCCATTCCTCATACATTTGTGAAGGTGCTTCGACAAAGTCTCGTTCAACCGAAGTTCCTGACTGAGATGAAAAGCGTGTGTTGGATAAAATGCCATGCAACGCATGACCAAACTCATGTACAAAAGTTTCTAACTCATCACTATTTAAACCATTGCGGTTAAAGTTAGTCACCAGTGCTGAAATCGGTTTGCGCCCAGTTAAGCTACTCCCGCCATAAACACCCCACACAGCAGCATGTCCATATTTACCTTTACGTGGAAATTTATCCATATATAAGCCGCCGAGCAGTTGCCCAGTTTTGGCATCGGTCACATCGTAATATTCCACTTCATCTTGCCAAACCTCGACTTTGGCAGGCTTAAACTTGATGCCATACAGGTTTTCAGAAATGGCAAATAGCCAGTCTTGAGAGGCTTGCGTTGGGAAGTATTGACGTAGCTGTTCTTGGTCGACCTGATACTTGGCTTTGCGTAATTTTTCACTCCAATATGCTTCGCTCCAACGCTCAATACGGGCTTGCTCAACAGGAATATTTAAACTTTGCGCTTTAAACTCACGTAGAGTTTGGACTTCCTTTTTCTCTAGGGGAGCTACGGTAGCATGTACATCTGCCAAGAATTTATTCACGGTTTCAGGGTTTTTCACCATACGACTTTGCAATACCCACTCGGCATAACTGGACTTACCAAACAGTTGTGCTAACTCATAACGTAGGTCCATGGCTTGCTTCAGCAGCGCCAGATTTTTCTCGCCACCACGTCGGGTAAATGCAATTTGATAACGCTTACGTGCATCATCGTTATCTGCCAACTCCATAAACGGCCGATAATCGGGATACTCAAAACCGAGTAAATAATTGCCTTTGTCATTTTTCTTTAAGCCATCGATATAACTTTGTGGCAGGCCTTTTAGCTCATCAGGGCTAAATTCGAGTTTTTCAGGATTATCACGGACATTACGCGCATACTCTTGTTCAATTTTTGCCAGTTCATCAAAAATCGCTTTTAAGCGTGCTTGTTTATCTGCTGAAAGCTGTATCCCAGTTTTTTCAAAGCCTTCCAAAATATCTTCACGGAACTTGGCTTCAATTGGATCAGCAATTTTAATTTTCTTAATTTGTTGATATAGCTTTGGATTCTGATACACATCAGTTTGGAATTGGCTAATTTTAATTTCACAATCTTCAGCCGCTTTACGCAGTGCTTCATCAGGGTCAACATTGCTATACAGACCAATCGGGCCGTAAAAATCTTCAAATGATGCAAAAATACGATCCCATTCAGCCAATACAGGCGCTGCTGCCGTTTCGTTTTTAAGGGGCTTATTTTCAAACGTTTTAAGTTGCTTTTTCACATCCGCAATTTTGGCATTACACATTGCAGGGATGTCTTTAGCTTGAAAGCTGGGTAATGTTTGGCGCTGTGCTGTTTCCGCCAAAGCCATCTGACTCATTCCTAGGCCCAACATGCACAATGCAGTGAATTTAAAATGTTGCTTTTTCATCATGACTCCAGTTTTGTTTAATTTCTATTTCTTCAAATCAATATCGATATACATCCACTCTGCAGGCAGTATGGGATGCTTTTTAAAACCAATCACCCGCGGTTGTGCCAAGATATTGCGGTAACGCGCACCAATCACCTGCACAGGCATATACACCTCTAGCAGACGCGACATTTTGGCGTAGATTGCATCGCGTTCTGGGCTCGGTATCATCTTTTGGGCTTGTTCATATAGACGGTCATATTCAGGAATTTTGACGCAGCCATTGTTAGTGATCTTGATGTTTTTGCCATAAAACAGCTGCATAAAGTTATCTGCATCTGGGTAGTCTGCAATCCATGCTGATGCTTTAAACATGGTTTTACATTGTTTTTCTAATTTCAAAGCTTCAGCAAAAGGCATCGACTTGGTGGTTATTTTGATTTTGATACTGTCTAAGGTTTTCTTCCAAAACTCGGCCTGTTGTTGACTGCGTAAATTATTGCCCGAAAGCGTCATCTCAATCACCAAAGGTTTCCCATTCGGCTGAGTACGCCAACCATCTGCAGCTACTTTATAGTGATAACGATCTAACAATAAATTTGCCGCTTTGACTGAGTAAGGAATACTGCTTCGATAATTGGGATCATAGCCCACCACACCACTTGGAATCGGTGCTTGCAGTTTTTGCGAATCGCCTTTTTGTAAAATATTGATGTAGTTATCGGCTGAAAACGCCATCGCCATGGCACGGCGCAGAGCAATTTTATCTTTACTTAAGCCGCCGACCACTGGGTTTTGCATATTCCAATAATGATAGTCAATCGAGGGATCGGTGATCCGTGACAGCTGTACGCCTTTTTTAACCAATTCCGGTTTTAGTTTTCCATCTTGCAAGGCTTGAACCGTCAACTCACCATCCAAAGCAAATAGATCCACTTCATCTTTAATAAAGGACAACCAGCGTGATTGCCCCTCTTCCATTACCTGAATATCAATCTCGCCAATTTGCGGCATTTTTTTGCCTTGCATGGCTTTGACGATCTTTTGATCCTCAGGCGTACTGGCCTTAAAGTTCCAAACAAAACTTCGGAAATCAGGGTTGGCCTTTAAAATGATCCGCGAACCCGGCGTCCAACGACTGAGCATATACGGCCCCGTTCCTATTGGATGCCCCATGACAAAACCCGCTTTGTCACGATATTTTTCGATGACTTCCCGTGCAACTGCACCTGCAGGCTGATGCGCAAGCAACATTGGAAAGTTCTGATCAGGGTTGGTCAGGCGAATAACCAAGGTATAACGGTCTGGTGTTTGCAAGCCCGCGACAGGTTGGTCGTAATTGAATTTTCCCGTTTTCTGTGCCTGTTTCAGCAAAGCCTCCATCCCTAAGATTCGCCCATCGAGCAGCCAACTGTTGGGTGAACGCAAGCTCGGATCCAGTAAGCGTTTAAAGGTATACACATAATCAGTCGAGGTCAGCTCACGCTTTTTACCTTTAAACACTGGGTCCGCAGCAAAATAAATCCCCTTTTGCAAACGAATGGTATAGGTCAATCCATCCGCACTCACCTCGGGTAAAGCCGCAGCTGTTCGTGGTACCAATTTCGCAGGTGAGGCTAAATAATCATAGGTAAACAAAGTTTCAAAAATCGAAGCGTTGACATGCGCCGAGTACAAATCATGCACGCCCGCAGGGTCAAAGCCTGTTTCAGCCACAGGAAAAACATAACGTAAAACTTTTTTCGGGTCGGCAGGGCTTTGTGCAAAACTGGAAACTGAACTACTCAGCAGAATGCTGCCTGCCAAAATTCCCAAACCCCATCGTTTCAATTTCTGATTTAGATCTCTCATTATGTTCTACATCTCAATTATTTTTTATGGGCTGAATATCCAAATACTGCCAGTTGGTGTTCATCATCGGATGTGCTTTAAAACCCTGAACTTGTGGATGTAACAACCAATTTCGAATGCGACTGTTATGAATAATCCATGGATTATCAGCCTCAATTTGACGACTGAGTTTTTCATAAAATGGCAAACGCTGAGGTGGTGGGAGTGCCATTGCTTGTGTATAAAGTGCATCATAGGCTTTGGACTGGTAGCAACTGAGATTGCCCTGAGCCGAATTGGGCCCATACAGCAGCTGGGCAAAGTTTTCCCCTTCAGGATAGTCCGCAATCCAAGCCCCACCCCAAATCATGTATTTACATTGCATCGCTGCTTTTAAATTGTCAGCAAAGTTACTCACCACAAAGTCGGCACGCAGACCAATCGCATCTAAATTTTTCTTCCACAGTTCAGATTGAATCACGGAACTGGAACTGTTTTCAGTCATAAACTTAAGCGTTAGAGGCTGACCATTCGGTAGCCGACGGTAACCATCTCCCCCCTTTTTATAACCGAAACGATCCAGTAATTTATTCGCCAAGAGCGGGTTATAGGCCACGCTACTCCGATAATTCGGATTAAAGCCTTGTACCCCCTCAGGCACCAACATCTCCGACTTCACCGCCTGCCCTTTATACAGTTGTTTAATGGCTTCTGCTTGGTTATAAGCTAGACTAATCGCACGTCTTAATGCAACTTTTTCAAGCCCAAAACCGCCCACTGTAGGATCTTGCATATTAAACATGGTATAGGTGATTTCAGCGTCTTTATTGGGGAAATGTTGAATGCCTTGCTTGACCAGTTCAGGTTTGAGTTGTTTGCCATTTAAAGCCCGTGGTACCGCATTGGAAGTCAGTTTGTCAAAATCGAGTTGGCCTGATTTGAACGCGAGCCAGCGTGATTGTTCTTCTTCAATAATACTGACGCTGACTTTGCCAATTTGCGGCATTTTTTTGCCTTGCATTTCTTTAACCAGACGGTTGTCCCAACTCGAACCTGTAGATTTAAAATTCCAAGTAAAACCACGATATTTCGGGTTGGCCACCAGTTCAATACGACTCCGCGGTACATATTTACTCAGTTGATAAGGTCCTGTTCCCACGGGATGCTGCGCGATTCGATCCCCATAAAACTCCACCACTTCCCGCGCTGTTCCACTAAATGTAGCGTAAGCCAAGATATACGGGAAATTATAGTCAGGACGGGTCAATGTGATTTGTAGTGTGTATTTATCGAGGGCTTTTAAACCCGGAATCGCGGCATCATAATTAAACTGGCCTGTTTTCTTGGCTTGAGCAACAGCAGCATCGCCACCGACAATTTTGCCTTCAATAAATGAATAGGTCGGTGAGCGGTTTTTCGGATCCATAATCCGCATCATGGAATAAATATAATCCTGCGCCACCAACTCTCGCGGCTTGCCTTTGAAGGCCGCGTCATCGCTAAAATAAATATTGGGCTGAATTTTTAAGATATAGACTTTGCCCTCTTGTTCTATTTTTGGCATCGACACTGCTGTATTTGGAACCAATTGAGCGGGGCGTGCCAAATAATCGTATTTTAAAAGCGGTTCAAAAATGGCTTGGGCAATACTACCACTATAAAAATTATAGGTTTTAACCGTATCAAAACCATCATCAGGCGCTTCATAAGCGATATTTAATACTTTGTTTGGATCTGCAGGCGACTTTGCATAGGCAGAAAAGCCAAAACCCATCGCAAGGGATAAAGCAGCAAGCTTCAGTTTTTTTGAATTCAAGTTCATACCTATACACATCTTTTTTTTAAGCAAGGTGATCTCATGCCATCCATGTTCAATGTCAGTGTTTTATTTTTCAGACAACACTAACAAAAACTTAAAACATAAACCCATGTTTTATAAATTAAATTTTAATTATCAAAATTTAAAAAACGGTCATGGGCAAATATTCACCTCAGCAACAAAGCGAATATCATGCCACGCCTATTTTTTTATCATTCTAATTTAACATTTTGTAAGAAAAATATATGGATATTAATTAGTTATAAATGAGAGGCTCAACTCACATCGGAACATTTTGCCAATTAGTAGCTATTTTTAAACATTCAGTTTAAATAAACTATTGCACAGATTTAATACACCAATGATTCAAATTCGAACATCTCAAGAAATACAAAAAACCAAATAAAACATCGCAAATATTTATTTATTAAAGATAAATACTGATAATTCAGTATAATTACAAATAAGATTTTGTATTAAAAATTCAAAAAATCACGACTCATTTTTGATCACTTATTATATGAATAATCATTTTATGATTATTTTTTAATCGATTTATAAGTAATTTTTTGCCATTTTAAATTTTTAAATTCTAGAAAAATGAAGATGAGTTACATAAATCCATACAAATAATAAAATAAAACAATATTTTCCAATAACTTAATTCACAGTCTTTTGTCTATCACTGAAAGTTGGCATTTGCCTTGCACTCCCTCAGCACAGCAATACCGCTAAATATAGAAAAAGAAGGGTTGAATTTACGATGCAAAAAAACAAACTTGTTCGATCTATGGGGACCCCAACCATCAGCAAATCAATACTTAAACTAAGTACCCTGACTTTAAGTATGATATGTTTGTCTTTAGCTCATGCAGAAGAAACCGAAAGCTCAGTCTCAGCAGAACCAACTAAAAAAGTTGCTAAAGTGACTGTCACAGGCTCCTCTATCAAAGGAGTTGCAGCTCAAAGTTCTTCACCCATTACCGTCATTAAAGTTGAAGAGCTTGCGCAACAAGGCGTCACAACTGCCGAAGAAGCTTTAACCAAAATCAGTGCCAACCAAGCGGGTTACACAACCGCGCAAAACGTGGGGGCAAGTAATACCTCTGGTTCAACAGCCAACTTACGTGGCCTAGGTCCAGACAAAACCTTAGTATTATTAAACGGCCGCCGTTTGGCTTATAGCCCTTTTAGTACCTCTGAAACCAACCTCAATACGATTCCTCTAGCAATGGTTGAACGCATTGAAGTCCTCCGAGATGGTGCATCCGCGGTATATGGCGCAGATGCCATTGCTGGGGTGATCAACTTCATCACAAAAAAACAATATGAAGGTTTCGGTATCAGCAGCGGTGTACTCAAACCCGAAGAAAAAGGGGGGGAAGAATACGATGTCTCTATCTTTGGTGGCTATGGCGACTTAGACGAACAAGGTTTTAACGTATATGGCGCAATCAGCTACCAAAAGTCTAAAGAAATTATGGCCAAAGACCGTAAAGTTAGCCGTCGTGGTGGGCTTCTACCTGAATTAGGGATCGATGCTGGCTCTGCGAATGGTTTTCCTGCTAACTTCTATGACCCAACCAGTGGTGTATTAGCCAATCCTTACGGTAATGCCAACTGTAATAACACTCCTAATGTCGTTGCGGACGATGGCCTGTGTTTTTTAAACACTCAAGCCTTGATTGGTATTCAACCAGAAACAGAAGACTTATCGGCCCTAGGTCGTGCAACTTTCAAACTCAGTGACCATTTCAACGCCATTGCTGAATATGTATATGCAAAAAATGAAGTCACTACCTCAATCGCACCCGATGTCTATAGTCGATCTGTGACACTTCCCAAAGGAAGCCAATATTATCCAGGTGAAGGTATCACACCTGCTGTTCCCGGTTTAAGTGGTGATCCTTTACAACTCTACCTACGCTCACAAGCAGGTAACCGTGTTTCTAAGACAACCAATGAATCACATCGTATTTTTGCAGGGATTGAAGGTGAAGCATATGGCTGGAACATCGACAGCGGCGTGACCTATGCAAAAGGTAAAGCAAAGGACAGTTTCGTTAGTGGCTATTTAAATCGTAGTCAACTGCAAGAAGGGTTAGATAACGGTACCATTAACCCCTTTGGTCCTTCAGCGGATTCAAGTGTTTGGAATTCATTAGAAGTCAGCGGTACGACCAATGATGCGACCTTAGACTCCACCACCTTTGACTTTACGATCAGCCGTCCAATTTTCACCCTTCCTGCGGGTGACGTGGGTTTTGCCTTCGGCGGTAGCTTTACCACGCAAGACTGGGAAGCAAGGGTAAACTCAGACCTTGTTCGACTTGTCCCAGGTAGTGGCATTGACCCTGACAAACCTATCAGTAAGGGTGACCGTGACATTACAGCCGTTTTCTCAGAGCTACAAATTCCGATTACTTCCACTTTAGAAGCGCAACTTGCAGCACGTTATGATGACTACAGTGACTTTGGCGACACCTTCAACCCGAAAGTGGGTTTACGCTGGGAGCCTTTAAAACAATTAATGTTCCGAAGTACTTACAGTACAGGTTTCCGTGCACCAAGCTTATATGAAATTAATGCGCCGCAAAGCCAAACTTACACGGGGGCAAAATACGATGACCCTGTGCTCTGTCCAGGTGGCGTAGCAACTTCACCGCAATATCAAACAGAATGTAATACCCAGTTTAAGCGTATGCAAGGTGGTAACTCTGAGCTTCAACCCGAAGAATCAACCACATTTACAGCCGGCTTTGTTTTTGAGCCCCTTAAGAACCTAGTCTTAGCAGTCGATTACTACAATATCGAAATCGAAAATCTTATTGGCTTAACGGGTGAAACTTCCATTTTCGAAGATCCAACCAAATATGCAGATCGCTTTGTGCGAGATGCAGACGGCCGTATCCAATACATCAATACCACTTTAATGAATACAGGTGGCATCAAAACTGAAGGGATCGACATTAGCTTAGATTACCTCACTCCTATGACATCAACAGGTCGGTTTGGCTTTGGAATTAATGGAACTTATGTCATCAAAAATGACTACCAAGAAGAAAAAGATGGAGACTGGGAGGGCTTAGTGGGCGTTTATGATGACCCTGCTGTACTGCGCTGGAAACATACCGCAAACATCAACTGGAGCTATGAAGACTGGAAATTGGTCTTTGAACAGCAATTTTTCCGAGGTTATCACGACCAAAATGCAACAGGTGAAGAAGGCTTTGATAACCACAAAGTTCCAGACTATACCCTCTACAACATTGCAGGCACCTATAAAGGTTTCAAAAACTTAACCCTAACGGGTGGCATCAAAAACCTATTTGATGAAGAACCTGCTGCATCGAATGTTCTCGATAACTTCCAATACGGCTATGACCCACGTTACAGCGACCCAACAGGACGTACTTTCTATGTAAGAGGTACATATACGTTCTAAGCGGATCTGAGCCACAGATTGAAGTATTCAATCTGTGGTGATGTTTATACATGCTCAACTTTAACCAGATATATATGGATTTTCCCAAGTGCAATCCAATGCTTTTAAAAAGTAGATTTGGCTTAAATTTTAGGAGTAACTATGGGCACTACATTTGAAGATTTAGAAAAAAACTCCGCCAAAAAACTCACAGGTATTGGCGTTGTGATTTTCTTACATGTTCTTGTTGGCTTGGTGCTAATGGCGGGCTTGGCAAAAGATATTGTCAAACCCTCAACCGAACCTGTGGAATTGGTCATTCTGCAAGATATCAAGCCGCCTGAGCCTGAACCACCTAAAGAAGTTCCACCAGAGCCACCAAAAATGGTGGAAAAAGTAGCGCAGCAGCCTGACCCTAAACCTGTAGAAAAAGTAGTCCCAGTGCAAAAAACAGTTGCTACACCCGTCACTAAACCGACGATAAGCACGCCGACGCCAGTTGCATCATCGCCTTCTCCAAGCCCATCTCCAACCCCAACACCGACTGCCGCTGCTCCATCACCGGCACCCAAACCCACAGGTGTTACACGTGGAGTCTCGGAAGGTGAAGCTGGCTGTAAAGCTCCAAGCTATCCACGCGAAGCAGAGATGAGTGGCATTTCTGGCACCGTACTGATTTCGGTCTTTGTCGATACCAATGGTAAGGCGCAAGAAGTCAAAGTGAAGCGTTCAACAGGTGACCGTACTTTAGACCGTGCTGCAACGAAAGCGTATAGCTTGTGCACATTTAAACCTGCAATGAAAGATGGCGTAGCTCAAAGCGCTTGGTTCGACATCCCATACGAATTTGTTCTCGAATAATTGAAAAAGATCAGCCGACATTAGGAGTTACACAATGCAAAAATTAAAAAACTTTACCGCAGCAAGCCTACTTGGAATGAGCACATTACTTCCTCTACAAGCTGTTTTCGCAGAGGAAACAGCTGTGCCCACTACAGCATTGACTACACCAGTCACTACAACTGAGAAAGTAGCAACACCTGTTCCCCCACCCTTAGCTGAAAAAGCACCTACTGCTTCAGAAAAAGTACATAACCCTTATGGCTTAGAAGCAATGTGGAAAGAAGGTGATCTGGTGTCTAAAGTGACGCTGTTTATTTTGGTGATTATGTCGATTGGGACATGGTACATCATTATCACCAAGTGCTTACAGCAAGGCAAAATTCGCAAACAAGGCCAACATGCCGATAAAAACTTTTGGGAAGCAACCTCTCTCGATACTGCAACTGCAGGTTTAGATGATGCCAGTGTGTATCGCTTTATTGCTGAAAAAGGCATTAAGTCGACAAAAAACCATGGTGGAACATTATTAGAGCGTATCGACTTTAATACTTGGGTCACTATCTCGATTCAACGCGCCATCGACAAAATTCACAGCCATTTAAGTGGTGGGCTAGCTTTTCTAGCAACTGTAGGTTCAACCGCACCTTTCGTGGGTTTATTCGGTACCGTTTGGGGCATTTACCATGCGTTAACCGCGATTGGGGTATCAGGTCAAGCATCTATTGATAAAGTCGCAGGCCCTGTGGGTGAAGCCTTAATTATGACTGCAATTGGTTTAGCCGTGGCTGTTCCAGCAGTGCTTGGTTACAACTGGTTAACCCGCCGGAATAAAGCCGTGATGGAAGAAGTTCGTACCTTCGGTTCAGACCTGCATGCTGTGTTGTTAAGTGGTGAAATCAGCACCAACAATCCTGTTAACCGTGACATGAAATAAGAACATGAGGAATCAGCCATGGGAATGACGGTAAATTCAAATGACAGCGATGATGATGTAATCGGAACCATTAATACCACACCATTGGTTGATATTATGTTGGTTTTGCTGATTATTTTCCTCATTACAGTGCCTGTTGCAGTTCATACCGTGCCAGTCAATTTGCCTGAAGAAAAGAATGTACCTTATGAAACTAAACCTGAAAATATTCAACTCGCAGTCAATAAAAATGGCGATATTTTCTGGAATGAAAGTTACATTGCCGATAAAGCCACCTTACTGGCACGCTTACAAATAGAGGCGCAAAAGAGACCTCAGCCCGATGTTCACATTCGTGGTGACCAACTTACGCCATACGATGCGATTGACCAAGTCATTACTACCACGCAGCAAGCGGGGATTGGCAAAATTGCCTTTATCACCACACCGCCCTCTTCCCCTTAATCAAAGAAGGATTCAGCTATGGGTATGAATGTTGGTTCCAACCAAGATGATGAAGATGTGATGCTTGATGTCAACATGACGCCTTTGATTGATGTCATGTTGGTATTACTGATTATGTTCATTATCACGATTCCGTTGCCAAACAACGCCATTAATATTAACCTCCCGAATGGCACACCACCACCAGTTCAGGAAAAACCACCTGAAATCGTGGAACTACGCTTAGATGCTCAAGGCAAAATATTTTGGAATGAACAAGCTGTGGAGTCCAAACAAGCGCTCGAAGCCTTGTTTCAAACCGTTGCTCAAAAAGCAGATCAAGACCAAATTAAACTCAAAGCTGACCGCGCAACGGAATATAAATACATTGCGATGGTCATGGCCGCAGCCCAACGCCTTGATGTGAAAAAAATTGGAGTCGTGAGTAATCAGTAAATAAAACCGTCAAAAAAACCGCTGACAACTTTTGCTGTTAGCGGTTTTTTATTTTTTAATGACTCTACGAATTACTTCAATACAGGAATATCGATCCACAATGCTTGCGGAAAATGTGTCGCCAAATAAGCTTTTAAATAGCTCGCAGTATCTTTAGAAATGAGTTCATCTTGAGATTCATCATTTAAGTTATAGGCCAAAGCATAAAGCTCCAAACCACGACTTTTCAGTGCTTCCAAACTTAAAATGGTATGGTTAATACTGCCCAAACGCCCCGAACTCACCAAAATTACAGGCAGTTGCTTGGCTGCAATATAGTCAATGCTGAGCAGATCTGTGGTTAAAGGCACCATCAAACCACCCGCACCTTCTAACAACACCACCTCATATTTTTCAGCCAGCTGCTGAGTAGCACGCTCGATTTTTGCAAAATCAATCTCACGACCATCAATTTTAGTCGCTAAATGTGGCGATGCAGGATAACTAAAAATTTCAGGCATGGTCAGCTTACTGTCATCTTCAGGAAACCAGCCCATACCCATAATTTTACGGTGCTGTTCAATGTCTTCAGAAACATCCACATTACCCGTTTGCACTAACTTTTGGGTAATGGTTTTTTGGCCTTGTTCATTCCAGAGCTTGGCTAAGTAGCCCGTGGTATAGGTTTTCCCAATGCCTGTATCGATTCCACTGATAAAGTAAACTGATCCAGTCATGGCATTCTCCGTGCAATACAATAAATAGGGTGATAACTCAGGCGATAATAAATCTGCCCAGAGGTATCGAGTTGTGAAAATTGTTGATAATCTTGATAAAAGCGTTCAAGCGAGTGCTTGGTCCAACGAAAGCTCGATGCAGTTGCCGTGACACCTGTGGCTTTTAAATGTTGCAGTACCTGTTTCGGTGTCGCAAAGTCTAAGTACTCAATCTGTTCAGACAAATGCAGAACTTCAAATCCTTGGTTTTGCAATTTTTCCCGTAGTTGATCGAGGTTGACATAATCTAAGCCTTGCCCCGTTAAGGTCTTAATCTCTTGTAAATTCCGCTCGCCAAAGGTGGAAAAACAAAACAGCCCTTGTGGGAGCAGACTGTCATTCGCTTTCTGAAAAACAGCAGCAAGATCTGTCATCCACTGCAACGCAGACGTCGATACAATCAGTTCCAAATGAGCTGGAAAAACGAGCTGTTCAATATCGCCCAATAACCAATCTATATTTGAATAACCCTGAAAGTGCTGCTGCACCTCGGCATATAAGTCATTCAGTAGATAGTGCTGAATTTGGAAATCCTTCAGCAAAAGATGGCTTAAATTGCCTGAACCACAACCAATTTCAAACACCCGCTCAAATTGCGATTTAACAGCATAACGTTGGATTAAATTAAAAAGCTGGCGTGCAATTTGCTTTTGCACAACCGCATGCTCACTGTAGCTTTGCCCTGCCTGAGCAAAGCGCAATGCGACTTGTGCTTTATCAATCTCTAAATTCTTCACGACTCACTCACAACAACTGAATCAACTGATCTAAATCAGTATGGCGAACTTGAGCGGTCAAGGAAATACGTAGTCTAGAACTATGCTGCGGCACAGTCGGTGGTCGTACAGGCATAATATAAAAACCTGCTTGTTGCAAAGCTTTCGCCTTCTCCACCGTTTTGCTCGAATCACCGATGATCACAGGGACAATTTGAGACGTTGATGGACAATCAAAACCTTTGGCCTGAACTGCTTGCTGTAGGCGCTGACTGATACTGTGTAAATGCTGACGTGCATTATTTAACTGCAAGACTTGTTGCAAGATAAAGTTGCTCCACGCCATGCAGATCGGCGGTTGTGCCGTACTAAAAATCAATGGGCGCATCGTATTGATCAGATAGTCTCGAATCACAGGATGACAAATCAGATAGCCGCCGATTGAAGCCATAGCCTTACCCAAAGCACCAACCAAAAAGTCGATCTCATCAATCACTTGATATTGCTCGGCACAACCCAAACCTTGCTCACCACGCACACCAATACCATGTGCTTCGTCGACATAGAGCATGACTTTTTCAAACTGTTTTTTGATGCGGACCAATTCAGCCAAATCAGTTTCATCACCATCCATACTAAAAATGGACTCGGTCACCACAATAATTCGCTCAAAAGCATCATCGGTATGATACTTGTGTAAAAGTTGGGTTAAATGTGCCAAGTCATTATGGCGATAACGTACCAACTTCGCTGTCGATAAACGAATGCCATCAATCATGCTAGCATGGATTAATTTATCAGCCAGAATTAGAGTTTTGCTGTCCGCTAACGCAGGTAAAATACCAATATTCATGTGATAGCCGCTGTTGAATACCAAAGCAGCGCGACCATGAAAAGCCTGACTTAGACTGGCCTCAAACTGTTCATATTCAGGAAAATTACCCGTCAATAAGCGTGAAGAAGCTGAACTCATCCAGCGCTGCGCATTTGGTGTTTCATCGAAAAACTGTTCTCGTAATTCGATATTTGCAGCCAATCCTAGATAGTCATTCGATGCCAAATTCAACATCTCATGATCATTGATTCGAATCATCCGCCCTTGCTGCACATTGGACGTAAACCGGCGCAAATTGCCTTGCTGTTTAAGGATATCCAACTGCGCTGCAAAATGCTCTACATGCCTCATACAACAGGCTCCTGCATCTGCGCTACCACTTCAACCAGTTGCTCAAGCAAGGTCTTCAGTTCCTGTGAGGTAATCACATAAGGGGGCATCACATAAACCAGTTTTCCAAATGGTCGCACCCAAATACCACGGCGGACAAACTCCTGTTGCAAGGTCTTCATATCCACATTAAACGTCAGCTCAACCACACCAATGGCCCCCAATACACGAACTTCATGGACATATTCAAGTGACTGCAACGGGGCCAAGGCGGTACGAAGTTGTGTTTCAATGCGTTGAATATTGCTTTGCCAATCTTGTGAAATGAGGAGTTCTGTACTTTTCGCCGCTACTGCACACGCCAAGGGATTGGCCATAAACGTTGGGCCGTGCATAAATACGCCCGCTTCGCCTCGACTGATGGTTTCAGCAATATGCTTTGTGGTTAAGGTTGCTGACAAAGTCATATAGCCGCCTGTCAAACCTTTACCCATACACATAATGTCAGGTTCGACCTGTGCATGCTCCCAAGCAAAGAGTTTCCCCGTACGCCCAAAACCCGTCGCAATTTCATCAAAAATCAGTAAAACACCATATTTTTCACAGAGCAATTTGGCCTGTCGTAAGTACTCAGGATGATAAAAACGCATCCCTCCTGCACCCTGAACAATCGGCTCAATAATCAGCGCGGCGATACTTTCATGCTGTGCAGCTAAGATGTTTTCAAGCTCACGAATGTCCTTCTGATCCCAGGCTGCATCAAAGGCAACTTGCGGTGCAGGAACAAAAATACGATTGGGTAAGCTTGAGCCAAAAATTTGATGCATCCCTGTGACAGGGTCACAGACCGACATCGCATTCCACGTGTCACCGTGGTAGCCCGAACGCGGGGTGACAAAATTGGTTTTGTCTTGTTTCCCAAGCGAAGTCCAATACTGAACTGCCATTTTTAACGCCACTTCAACCGCAACAGAACCCGAGTCTGCATAGAAAATTTTATCTAAACTTGGCGGGGTGATTTGCAACAGTAATTTACCCAGTTGAATGGCGGGATCATGGCTAAAGCCACCAAACATAATATGTGACATGTTTTGCAGTTGGTCTGTCACCGCCTGATTCAGTTCAGGATGGTTATAGCCGTGTATGGTGCACCACCACGAAGACATTCCATCAATCAGCTGACGCCCGTCTTCTAGTTCAATGGTTGAGCCAAAGGCTTTTTTAACTTTAAAGGTGGGGAGCGGATTGGTCATCGAGGTATAAGGATGCCAAATATGTTCCCGATCAAATGCTAAGTCATCCAACTCACCATCCAATTTGGCATTGATCTCAGTCATCCTTAACTCCATATCGACTACAGTTACAGCAAAATTTCAATTTGACTGATCTTAAACCTGCGCGCATCAAAAAGAAATTGCGATATTCGCCACTCAGCGAATTGTTTAATCCATTTTTTGTAAATATTGGCAGATTTTGTCAGTTACGTCATCGGCATGAAAAACTGGAAGTCCATGTGAACCACTTAAAAGCATCGCATCTAAAAAATTTGCACCTAAAGCTTTTAAATTATCCAAGACTTTGTAGCTAACTAAAAAATCTTGTTTGGCCAATAGATGGAGTTGATGTCCCGTATAATTTTGTAAGATCTCAACCGTATTTAAATACTCTAAACAATTGAGTCCCTGTCTTAAAAGATCTAAAGACTGAGGCTGAATCAAACTTTGCAACTGCAAAAAATCTTGCTTGGTGGTTGCTGTCCCCTGGCACACCATAAATCCAAATTTCTTTAAGGTTGCAATCGCATCTGCTTCGAAGGATTGTTTAAAGCTTTGAAATGTCGCTGGACTCATCGCAGTTGGCCAGTTTTCATGCGCCACAAAGCACGGATTTGAAGCCAGAGTGATTAACACTTTTTGCTGTTGATACTGCTGTTCAACAGCCGCGACCAATAAAGTTGCCAGTTGCCCCCCCAAAGACCAACCTATAATGACATCAAAATCTTTGGCTTGTTCAGCATGTTGCTGCAATACTTGCGCATCCAATCCATTAAAAATATTGATCAGCTCAACCGAATGACCTTTATGTTGCAAAGCATGAGTTAAAGGTTGCAGTAACTTGGCTCCACCACCCCAGCCCGTGATGAGTAAAATACGTTGATTCAATGCAGACTCTAAAACTGTAAATTTCAAACAGTATAAAACCTCAGACTCCGTTGCAAAGCAAGCCCTTTGAATGAACAGTAAATTTAAATAAATAATTCAGATTTAGACACCAGAATCTCAGCACTTTAGTGCCTTAAAATTTGCTAAGATCGATGGAATACATTTCTGGACAGCCTACACAATGAAAATAATGCAAATGGCAACGATTAGCTTAATTTTGCTAGGTAGTTTCTGTGCCATCAGTAGCGCCACTTATGCAGCACCGGCTTTTTCAAGCGCTTCATCAGACCAAAAACAATGGGTAGGCAAGCCCGCACCGAGTTTTAAGTTACAAGATCAAAATGCCAAATGGCATGAGCTCAAACAATATCAAGGCAAATGGGTGGTGTTATATTTTTATCCGAAAGATGACTCGCCGGGCTGCACCCAAGAAGCCAATCAGTTCAAAGCACTCTACCCACAATTTAGCAAAAATAATGCGGTGGTCTTAGGCGTGAGTTTGGACGATGTACAGTCACATCAAAAATTTTCTAAAAAATTGGGGCTAAATTTCCCTATTTTGGCTGATAACAATCATCAACTGGCAAATCAACTCGGCATCGTGCGCAACTTAGGCATCGCAAAAATTGCGAAACGTGAAACCTTTCTGATTGACCCACAAGGTACGGTGATCTATCACTACAGCAGTGTAAACACCCAAACCCATGCAGGACAAGTATTGGCAGATATTCAAAAATTCTCTAAAAAATAACCCATACAAAAAAGCCTTCGAACATTGATTCAAAGGCTTTTTAATTACTCAACATGTAAATATACATGCCACTTTTTACATAAAGTGGCATGTATCTCTTACATTTGAGACTGAATGTAGTTTTGCAGACCAATCAACTCGATTAAACGTAATTGTTTTTCTAACCAATAAGTGTGGTCTTCTTCAGTATCTGACATTTGCTGACGTAACATGTCACGGGTAATGTAATCACCCTTTTCTTCACACAATTTTACGCCTTGCGCTAATTTTTCACGTACATGGTATTCAAGCTTTAAATCGGCTTTTAAGCATGAAACCACATCTTCACCAATTTCAACGTCATCACGTTGCATATTCGGTGTACCTTCCAAAAACAAAACACGGCGAATAATCGCATCTGCATGTTGTGCTTCTTCTTGCATTTCATGATCGATACGTTCAAAGATTTTGCTTAAGCCCCAATCTTCATACATGCGTGAATGAATGAGATATTGATCGCGTGCAGCCAACTCTCCACCGATCAACATATTTAAGTAGTCTACGACTTCAGGATTGCCACGCATTTCAAAATCTCCATTCTCTAATGCAACTATTATGGACACATTTAATTCACTTTGCAAAAGATAAATTATGTAAGTTTATGATTTTTATAAAATTAAAATGAGAAACATACGCATTTGCAGTATGAATCATCAAAATAATAGTTATAAAAGAAGCCTTTGCAAAACTTTATCCTTTTTGCAAAGGTTTTTTAGGCTTGAACCGCCCTGTGCTTCATTTTGTAACCATTAAAAATGCTTCTTATTTCAGCCTTGGAACGGTATTCCTTCTTTCACTTGTTCTGAGCAACGGACCAAAGAGAACCCACTCCTGCGGACTGGACTCGGGCCTGAGCTTGGCGATAAAAACGGAAAAATAACCCTGCAAAAAGAATAGCAAAGACGTCAATCCACCATAAAGAGGAAGAAGATGACCATAATCCAATCTCAGGTAAGAGCAGTGCTATAGCAGAAGTCAAAGGCGTAAGCAGTAAAACAATCACAATCGACAGCAATAACGTTGGCAATGCTCGTGCCGCGCCCAGTACAAAGCTCAGCATTAAACTGAAGATAAAAATCGCATAATAGATATACATAAACCATGCATTGATACTGTGTAGCTCAGGACTGAATACATAGGCCCAACGCCCGATCAACATACTCATAACAATGCCAAAGACCGTTCCCAAACATGCCCCTATGGTTAAGTTTGCAACGAATTGCACATCTTTACGCTGTGTAGGTGGTGCTAAATTTGGATTTTTTTGTCGCTTTACACGCGATTCAATCCATAGAATATTGCCTGAGTAAAATAAAAATGCTCCGCCTAGACCCAAGGCCAAATACAACCAACGGGTAAAATCTCCGCCATAGTTACCAAAGTGCAAACTGAACATCGATCGAATCAGTTGATCTAGACCAGAACTTTGGGTATTTAAATTGGCTGTACTATAGGGTGCAGGCTGATAAGGATTGAAGAACATCACGTCGAAGTTATCACCGCGTAACATCTGATCTGGACTATATAAACTGACGCGTGCCGATGCCTTGGCAGGTTGGTCTAGATTGTTAAAGCTTACAGACGAGACCTCATAGCCCTGTGCTTGTTGCTGTACCTTTAAGAGTATTTTTTCAACATCCAGTTGAGGCACCGGATCTGCAATCTGCACCGCAGCGGGACGTTCAAACAGTGGTTTACCTTTGGTGACCAACTGCCCCAAGCCATCATAAAATAAATCATGAAATGCAAAAACAATCACCGTCACACTAATCAAAATATGAAACGGTAAACTGGTAATGCCAATCACATTATGCGCATCGAGCCAAAAACGTTTTTTGTTCTTACCTTGCCGTATCGCAAAATAGTCTTTGACCAACGTCGGCAAGAGGATGATTAAACCTGTCATTAGCGCCAAAAAATATAAGACCGAAACCACACCCATCACATAAACACCGAGTGTATGATGCCCAAGCATCCCCGGAATGCCTGCGGTTTCATGCAGCTGTTCAATCAACCAACCCAGTTTAGATAAGTTTTCTTGTTCAACCTGTAAAGTCCCATCTGGTTTCAGTGTTGCTAACATCGCGCTTTGATCGGTATCAAAGGCATGATCATCATGTACTTGACTTTGCGCAGGTTGCCACTGAATCGGGGCATAATGAAACTCTTTGGAGTTTAAATTGATCTGAAAGCTTTTTTGAGCTTCAGGATAATGCTGCTGTACCTGTGACACCAAATCGTTGTACTGATGGAATTCAACCGTATTTAAACTTTGTTGCGGTGGCGTTGCCCACTTACTCAAATCATGCTGAAACATACTCAGTCCACCTGCAAAAAAGCAAATGAACAAGAGAATGCCTGCACAAATTCCTACCCACGTATGTAACTCTTTGGCCAGTCGGAGAATATCTGTACGTACCTTCATGCCCTATTGCCCTCTGAGCCAAAACACAAGTGTGTAAGCCACGATATTGAAAAACAGATAAATCACAATGGACTGCCATCCACGTGGAATAAAATAGGCCACGAAAAAGAGTGGTAACCAAATCCACGGAATCGACCACATCCCTAACTGTGGAGCAAGACTACGATACTCAGATTGCAGTCCCCACATTGTGATTAATGCAGCTAAAGCGAAAGCTAGGCTGAGTCCAAGAACTGCTCCTGCAAAGCTTTTCGTCCACCAGTCAGGTTGTATCTTTTGATCGCGTAGTAACCTCATGCGTCAAAGCCCCATGTAATAAAGGAATAAATGGTAGTGCTGACCACAACACCAATGGCATCAGTAACCACATCAACACCGCCACCAGTTTTGGTAATACCGCCAGTAAAAGAACCAATGCCAAAATAAAAGCAAACCACCCGACCCAACGATACTTTTTCGCCACAGCCTGTTTAAGAACCGTTTGATTAGGATGGGTCAAATACAGCAGTACACAACCACCGCAGCACAGGAATAAACCGAGAAATTTCATCATTGCGTTCAACTTAAATGAGACAGCATTCAGACATAAAAAAGCCCACTGCATCGCAATGGGCTGATCATAAAAATTAGAAATCGAAAGTGACGCCAAGTTTATAGGTACGTGCACCACCAACCGTTGCATAGTAAGAGTTGAACACACCTTCCCAATATTTTTTATTAGTCACGTTATCGACATTGGCTAGGAAAGTCGTGTTTACACCACCCAGTTTTGTTTTATAGCGCGCACCAACATCAAGAATAGTATAGTCAGGAAGTTTATAGGTATTCAAACTATCTAAATATTGTTCACTAACATAGTTAGCCCGAGCATTAACATTTAAACCATCTACCACATGTACGGCATAATCCAAGCCTAATGAGGCAGTAAAGTCTGGCACACCATAAATCGTATTGCCTGAAATATCAGTGGTGCTTGTAGAACCTTTTGTATATTCAGCATCAATATAAGCCATGCTTCCCAGTAGATTTAAGTCCTCAGTCAAATTCCCTGAGAAGGACCATTCAATACCACGTGATCGACTTTCCCCACCGTCTTCAGTGATCTGTGTATTACCATTAACCGCTGTCGCCAAAGCTGTTGTGATCAGAGTCGGTTTTTCAATTTGATAAAGTGCCAAGCTATTTAACCAAGAACCAGCTTGATACTTTGTCCCCACTTCATATTGCTTCGTTTCGTAAGGCTTAAACAGTTTTCCTTCATTCACATCCGCGGTAGAAGTTACTGAGTCTGCTTTTGATAAACCTTCAACATAACTTGCATAGAAAGATAAATTTTCTCCAAACGGTTTGATTACGATGCCTAAACTTGGTGAAAGCTTATTTTCATCGTATTTCACATCTGTAGTGAGACTTTCTAACTGCATATCTTGATAACGAGCACCCAAAATCAACTGAAATTTGTCATCCAACATTGAAATTTGATCCGTCAAAGTATAACTCATGAATTTATCATCTTCATAAGGTACAATTGTTGGATAGGTCGTTGGCATTGTCCCGTTCGAGTTAGGATTATAAAGATTCGTTGTAAATGATGAACTTGTCGCACGAGAGTGTTGATCGTATTCGCGATGCACATAATCTGCACGTAACCCAAGGGTATGTTTAATGGCGCCTGTATTGAATTTAGTTTCAATACCCGTATTACCACTTAGGTTATTTTCTTTAGATGCGACTCGATAGTACTGCGAAGTTGCATCACCTGCACTGTTCTGCAAGATCATACGCGTACCAAAAATATGGCCCGAATAACCTTTTTCAACATAACCCACACCTGCAAAAACCTTGGTATCAGGAGTGAATTTATATTCTCCATTTAAGCCCGCATAACGGCTATAGGTTTCCCCATGAATTTGATCAAAGTAATTATTATCACCCTTTGGTGCAGCAACTACGCCTGTTTTTTGCATAGAGACCATTGCAGGTGAACCATTATCACGGTTTTCACGAATGGCATAAGCATCAAAGTTTAGTTTTAATTTATCGGTCGTATAGTCTGCTGCAATCGAACCCAGTGCTAAACGATCATCCATACCTTCAATAAGATGCTCACCGTCTCCATATGTGCCGTTTACACGAACGCCAAATTGTTTTTGGTCACCAAAACGACGAGAAACATCTACATTGGTTTTATAATAACTCTCATCTTCTAATGACGTCGAAATACGTGTTAGATCTTGGTCGGCACGTTTAGAATTAGCAATCACTACTCCGCCAACGCTTCCTGCTGGTGCCATACCTGCAACCAAAGCATTCGGCCCTTTCAATACTGTCACCGATTCTAGTAAATCTGTTGGTATACGTCCCATAGGAGCTACAGCGTATAACCCGTTATAAGCCATATCATCATAGCCGACACTAAAACCACGAATTTGGAAGTTTTCGTTTAAATGACCTTGATTGGTCGTCGCACGAATACTGGCATCATTTTCTAAAACTTCCCCCACTGTAGATACTTGTTGATCACGAATCAGTTGCTCTGTATAAGTAGAAACCGTAAATGGTGTATCAATCGCTGACTTATTCCCTAAAGCACCCAAGTTAGCCGCCTTCGCCAATTTACCATCGGCATAGCCTTGTTGTGATTGCGCTTCTGATTTTAAGGCAGGTAAAACTGAAACCTCCTCTGCAAAAGCAAGCTGTAAACAGCCTCCACCCATCATCAAAAGCCCAACAGAGCTTGCAAGAATTTTCTTAGAGAAGGATTTCATTTTAAACAACACTTATTTTTAATGAGAATCATTATTATATGTAAAATAATTATCATTATTTATTGTATTTTATCATTTGACTTATCTATCTGATCTAAAATACAAATTTAAGGTTACTTCAAAAAATACGTTCTACTCGCTCATTTTCAATACAGTGTGGTGCAATATTATAAAATGACGCATAAGTCAGACACCTGTTCACCCCATAGGCAAAGACTTTCATGGCATTCACGTTTACACTAAGCCAATACTTAAAACAACAATGGGTAATCTATGACAAACTTAGCAACACAAGCACCGGTACTGGTTACAGGTGCATCGGGTTATATTGCCAGTTGGGTGATTCAAAAATTATTAACCCAAGGGTATACCGTTCATGCCACTGTACGTGACTTGAACAAAACCCAAAGCTTCGCGCATTTATCTAAAATTGCAGACAGCAGTGCCGGAACACTGAAACTCTTTAAAGCCAATTTGCTCGAGCCCAATTCCTTTAAAGAAGCGATGCAAGACTGTGAAATTGTTTTTCATATGGCCTCTCCTTTCGTAGTCACCAACTATAAAGATGCGGTGAAAGACATCATTGAACCTGCTGTTTTGGGCACAGAAAATGTCTTAAACACTGTCAATGAAATCGAGTCCGTTAAACGTGTCATTGTCACTTCGAGTATTGCGTCGACCTATGGCGATGCCATTGATATTTTAAAAACAGACCATAATACTTTTGATGAAAGTCACTGGAACAGCAGCAGTTCTGAGACCCATCAGCCGTATCCCTACTCTAAAGTGATGGCTGAGCGTAAAGCTTGGGAAATGGCTGAGGCACAAGATCGTTGGCAGTTGGTCTGCATTAACCCTGCGTTGGTCTTTGGTCGTTCATTGACACCAAATACACAGTCAGGCTCAATTGAGGTCTTACAACAGTTTACCAATGGTTTGACTTTAGCTGGTGTCCCACCTATGTGGAATGGTGTGGTCGATGTTCAAGATGTTGCTGAAGCACACTTACAAGCAGCATTCAACCTAGAAGCAACGGGTCGTTACATCGTAAGTGGTGGAACTTTAAGTCTGCTTGAAATCGGTCAATTGCTTAAAGCACATTTTGGTTGGAAGTTTCCATTTCCACGAAATGAACTGCCCAAAGCAGCCTTTAAGGTGATTGGTCCATTCATTGGTTTTAGCCGCGAGTTTGTTGAGCTGAATATGGGTTATCCAATTTATTTTGATGCGAACAAGAGCCAAAAAGAATTGGGTTTAGAGTACCGAGATGTCAAAGAAAGCCTCGTTGAGCACTTCCAACAATTGCTCGATGACGGTGTCATTAAGCAATATATTCCCTGAAATAAACAACCTAAGTTTGACTTAAATATTCCTCCAGCTCATTGAAAAGCAATGATCTTGGCGGAGTCTTATCAAGTTCTCACCCCATTTCATCATCAGCCTGCAGCTGGCCCTACTTTTGTTTTGGCAAAAGTAGGCAAAACATGTTCACTTTTGGATTTATCAGAAATATGTCGCAGAAACATTAGCTTATTTACACCACACAGGTTGCAGATGACGTTATCGAGTATCATATTTCTGATTATAAATGAGTTAAAAATCTAAACCTCTAACTGGCCATAATCTTTCATCAGTTGAATAAACTCAGCTTCATTGATCACAGCGATCCCAAGCTTCTCTGCTTTATCCAACTTTGAACCTGCTTTTTCACCTGCAACAACACACTTGGTTTTACTCGACACACTACCACTGACACGTGCGCCCAGTGCTTGTAGGAGCTGTGTTGCTTCATCACGCCCCATCGTACTGAGTGTACCCGTCACGACCCAACTTTCTCCATTTAGAGGTTGGCGACTTGGTGCCACAGGCGCGTCCCAGTGAATACCTGCCGCCAATAATCGGTCTAAAACTTCAAGATTATGTGGTGCTTGGAAAAAATCGACAATCCACTCCGCCGTGATATCCCCCACATCTGGAGTTTTCTTTAAAGCGTCAATGTCTGCAACACGTAGCGCATCTAAAGTTTGGAAAGTATTGGCCAACATACGTGCTGTGGTTTCACCCACCCCACGAATCCCCAGTGCATAAATAAATGCAGCCAAGGTGGTCTTCTTGCTATTTTCAATCGAATCAATCAAGTTCTGAACGGACTTCTCACCCATTTTTTCAATGGTTAATAGTTTTTCTCGGTGCTCGTGTAGGTGATAAATATCAGCCACATCTTTAAGCAAATCAAGATGTAACAATGATTCGACCCAACGATCACCCAAACCTTCAATATCAAGAGCTTTACGTGACACGAAGTGGCGAATTGCCTCAATACGCTGTGCGGCACAATACAAACCACCTGAGCAACGTGCTAAAGCTTCACCTTCGGGCATCACCACTGGCGATTCACACACGGGACATTGGCTCGGGAGTTCAACTTCAGTCGCATCGACAGGACGGAATTCAGGCCACACTTTTTCCACTTTGGGAATCACATCACCACTACGGTAAACACTGACAGTATCGCCAATTCGCACATCTAAACGGTGAATTTCCCCAATATTATGCAAGGTCACATTTGAAACGGTCACGCCGCCCACAGCAACAGGATTCAAACGCGCCACAGGGGTCAATGTACCTGTACGCCCCACTTGCCAGTCAATATTTTCAACCGTGGTGAGCGCAGCCACCGCAGGGAATTTATAAGCCGTTGCCCAACGCGGTTCACGACTTAAAAAACCGAGCTGTTGCTGTTGTTTGAGACTGTTGACCTTAATCACCATGCCGTCAATTTCCACACTCAATTGTGGTCGTTCCGCATTGATTTGCTCATAAACAGCTTGAACTTCTTGAATACTATCGCAGACAAAATGACGCTCACCAACTGCAAAACCAAACTGTTGCAACCACGCTAGACTTTCCGACATGGTGCTTTGACCATGATTTGGTTCACACTGCGCAATACCATAAGCATAAAATGCAAGTGGACGCGAAGCCGCAATATTCGGGTCTAACTGACGTAGACTTCCAGCTGCGGCATTACGTGGGTTGGCAAAAGTCTTCTCACCTTTGGCTTCGTTTTCTGCATTGAGCTTTTCAAAGCCTGCTTTAGGCATCAAAACTTCACCACGAACTTCCAGTAGCGTAGGTACTTCGCCCTGATCTGTACTCAACACCTTCGGCAAGTTACGAATGGTTTTGACGTTTTGGGTAATGTCTTCCCCTGTCTCACCATCACCACGCGTTACCCCACGCACCAGCACGCCATGTTCATACCACAGTGAAATCGCAAGACCATCAAACTTCAGCTCGACATCATATTGAATCGTTTGATTCGGCAAACGTTCTTCTGCACGGCGTGCAAAGGCAAAGAGTTCTTCTTGATTAAACACATTACCTAAGGACAGCATCGGTACCACATGCGTCACGCTAGTAAACTTCGCCAAAGGTTTACCACCGACTTTATTGATCGGGCTGTCTGGCTGAATACACTCAGGGTATTGTTCTTCTAAAGCTTTCAGTTGATGAAAGAGCTGATCATATTCACTGTCTAAAATGGTCGGCTGATCCATCACATAATAAGCATGATTATGCTGTGCCAAAATTTGGATCAGTTGACGCATTTGCGCAACGACAGTCGAAGGTTGAGTCATAATTTCACCATAAAAAAGGGCGGTCTTTGTTCCGCCCTAAAAATTGTATTTCTACTGTCTATTATAGAAATCGTTACCGCTGCTTTCAATCAGATTAAGCATCGATTGCTTGTCCAGCACGGTAATCAATCGCCAAGTGGCGCCAATGCTCACGCAGTTGTGGCGTGAACTCTTGGTTATTTTGATCATAAACCGTTCCATCGATTTCACGGGCAATTAAACGTGAAATACTGTCCATGGTGTCAAAGGCATTTTGCACGTCACGGTGTGGTAAGGCCAAGAAAAATGCCAAGCCTTTAATTGGATCGGTTGACAGATTTTCCAAGTCAAAACCATCCATACCTGTATCGGTAATTTGCAACACAGAGAACAGTAACTTGGTTCCATCTTCGTTATAGCGATGGAAACAAGACATTTCACCAAAACGTAAACCATACTTCATTAAAACTTTTAAAGTTTTCTCACCAGACAACGCGCGACGCTCAGGATAAACATTCAAGGCAATAAACGACTCTGCTGTGGCTAAGGCACTTTCATCATCGACAATTTTCTGCTCATACAAATGTGCATCTAAAATGCTGCTTTCATCGTCAAACTCTGAAATTTCAGCTTTTTCGACGTTGGCATTTAAACTAAATTCAGCTTTATCCGCTTTTGCTTGGTCATCAACAAGCGAGGAGCTTGCACTTTCAGTCGTTAATTCCGTTGCATCTGCTACAGCATTTTCAGGAGCGACTAAGTCTACTGCTTTATTTTCTACCTCAGCTGACGCATCCAAACTTGGTTCAGTACTGCTGCTTTCGAGCACACTGTCTGCATCCAAAGCTTTCGGTTCGGCTTTTTCAGACAGTGTCTCTTCTACAGAGTTTTCGTTTAAAGTCGGCTCTTTACGTTCAGCCTCTTCAACTGATGCCGTTTGCAGTTGATCACGTACGTGACGCGGGATAATCGGTTTTTGACTGTCAGCATCGATATGCAATGCGGACTCAAGTGAAGGCGCTGCATCTGCCGGCTTTCGAAAAATCATTCGAACCCCAAACAGCATAATGATCACTGCTATGACGATACCAATAATTGTTGTGTATTCCATCTTATTAGGCCTCCGCGACTAAACCGTATTCTTTTGCCTGTTCTAAATTTACAGTCACTAATTTTGATGTTCCCGGTTCAGGCATCGTAACACCTAACAAGTCGGTCGCCATCGTCATTGCGAGTTTATTATGGGTAATGTAAATGAATTGCACCTGTTCAGAAAGCTCTTTTACAAGATTACAAAATCTTCCCACGTTCGCATCATCCAAAGGTGCATCTACTTCATCCAAAACACAAAATGGCGATGGGTTGAGGCGGAAAATCGCAAACACCAAGGCCAATGCCGTCAGGGCTTTTTCTCCCCCTGAAAGTAACGCCAAAGAGCTATTGCGTTTGCCTGGCGGACGGGCCATGAGTTTAACCCCAGACTGCCAGTCATCTTCCAAAGTCAGACTCGCTTCTCCACCATTGAAAACTTTCGGGAACAGATCTTGTAGTTCGGTATTAACCCGATCAAAAGTGCTCATGAACAGTTTACGGGTTTCTTGGTCAATACTTTTCATTGCAGCACGCAACTGCTCAACGGTATTTTCCAAATCTTGAATTTGATGGCTCAACTCTTCAAAACGTTTTGATACTTCTTCATATTCTTCTGAAGCCGCCAAATTGACGGCGCCCAATTTCTCAAACTGCTGCTGTGCTTTTTCTAAAATCTGTTGATGGCTGCTGATCTCAATGTTCAAACCCTCAATAGCTTCAACATTCATCTCTTTCAGCTGTTCAGAATAATGTTGTAAGTCTGACTTTGCCGCTTGCCATGCCAAACGCTTCTCTTCTAACTGGGTTCTCAGCTTTTCATCTTGTTGTTGCTGTTGATGACGGTGTTCGGTCAAACTTTGCTGGCGCTCTTGCACTGCATTCAGTTCAACTTGCCATTCAGACCATGTCTTTTGCAGCTTTTCAGTAATCTGTGCTTGTTCGCTAAACTGGCTTTCCAATGCAGGCAGCTCAAGTTGTACAGGGTCAATAAACTTTTTGGCCTGCTCCATCTGTGACAATATTTGCTGATACTGCGCTTTTAAGAAAGTACTGTCTTTTTCTAACAGTTCAATCTGCTGTGTGGTTTGCACCGCCTGACGACGCACCATTTCAAGTGCTTGCCAAACCTGCTGCGCCTGCTGCTGGCTATCATCCAGTTGCTCAGTCAAAGACTCCACTTGGAACTGCATGGTTTTGTAGTTTGGCAAGTTTTGCTCGAGCTTAATATTCAATGCATGCAGATCAATCTCCAGATCATCTTTTTGCATGGCATCTTCTTCAAGCTGACTGTCTAACTGCGCCAGTTGATTGGCCAATTGTTGCTTTTGCACTTCAAAGGCTTGGTTGGTACTTTGCACTTTGGCAATATTCAAATCAATCTGCTGCGTCGCTTGAACTTCTTTTTTCAACAGTTGTTGATCCGCTTTTAACTGTTCATCCACCGCTTGGACTTGAGTACGAAGCTCGGTAGTTTTCGTTTCAAGCTGGGTCAGAAGTCCCGTTTTTTCAGCAAGACTCTGTTCAATTTCATCTAAACGAATCCGATGGCTTAACGCACCCTGTCCAGCTTGGCTTGCTTCGTCATAATCCAAACCAATCACCCAGTCCACGCCGACATGGTAACCGTCTAAACTCAGAAGAGACTGACCATCTTTCAATTGCTTTTGCAGCGCTAGGGCTTGTTTTAAGTTGGTGGTCACACCCACCTGCTGCCACAAAGAGGATTGCGGCGATTCAATCCAACTGGCTAGGCTATCGCAACCTGCAATTTCGATCAGTTCAACATGCGGCTGAGGCGTTAACTGACGTGCAACGGCATCGGTGAATGCATCGCTGTTGTCCAAACAATGCGCTGAAAGCCATTTGGCTAAGAATTTTTCGACCAGCACGGCATGGGTTTTAGCCGCATCTTTAAGCTGCAGCACATGCATCAACTGTGGATGATCACTATTTTTTAAGGCACTGACTTTGACCAACAACTGCTTTAGATGCTTCTGCTCGGCACTTAAAACCTGTATATCTGCTTTGTGCTGATTCAACTCAGTTTGAGCAGCTTGATGTTGGATACGCAAATCATCCAGCTGCAACTGCACCTCAATGATACTTTGCTCACGTTGTAACTGCTGTGCCTCAGCATCTTGCTTGGCATGTAACAGTTGATCAATCGCATCCAACTGGCTTTGGTTTTGAATTTGCGCCGCTTGCTGCTCTAAAATTTGCTTTTGCTGTTCAAAGCGTAAAATGTTTTTGGCCAACTGTTCACTTTGCGCCAACATTTGCGTTTTTTGTTGCTGCTGTTTTTCAACCAAACTTTTGACTTGTTCAAACTGTTGAAGCAACTGTTGCTGCTGTGCTTTTAAATCCGTTAAACCTTGGCTTTGCTGTTGGTTTTGACTTTCTTGCTGTTGTAACTGTTCGGTATGAAGCTCATTTTGTTCGTGCAAACTTTCCAGTTGCAGCTCGATCAGTTGCATACGTTCTTTGGTTTGCGCCTTCTGCTGTTCAAGCTGTGCCAAAGTGGTGGTGTTTTGCTGGAACAGTGTCTGCTTTTGTTCCAAAGTCATTTTCAGCTCAGCCAGCTTTTTCTCTGCCTGTTGCCACTCACTCTGTAGTGGCGTGGACTGCTGAATCAGGCGTTGAAATAGTTCACTGGTCGAAGTCAAATCATGCTCTAAAGTGGTTAACTCTGAACGCACCAGCTTGAACTGCTCACCTAAATCATTCATGTGCAGCGTATATTCTTGCTGTAAACGGCTGCTTTGTTCACACTGAAAAGATAAAACTTCGACTTTAATGGTGCGAATTTGGCTTTCCAGTGTTTTGTATTGAATCGCGGTTTCAGCCTGACGTTTTAAAGTTTTTAACTGTGATCTTAATTCAGAGGCAATATCTTCTAAACGCGATAAATTTTGCGTAGTGTGATCCAAATGCAATAAAGTTTCACGGCGACGTGCTTGATAACGTGAAACTCCTGCAGCTTCCTCAATAAAAACCCGCATTTCTTCAGGTTTCGCATCGACCAAACGGTTGATCATGCCCTGTTCAATAATCGAATAAGAACGTGGCCCTAAACCTGTGCCTAAGAATATATCGGTAATGTCCCGACGACGGCACTTAGTACCATTTAAAAAGTATTCAGACTTGCCATCTCGGTTAACCTGACGTTTGACCGCCAGTTCAGTATAGGCATTATAGCTACCGCCTAACTTGCCATAGGTGTTGTCAAAACGCAGTTCTACACTCGCGACACTGACAGGTTTACGCTTTGCCGTACCTGTAAAAATGACATCCTGCATACTACCACCACGCAACTGACGCGCACTGGATTCGCCCATGACCCAGCGAATAGCATCGATCACATTGGATTTACCACAACCATTCGGCCCAACCACTGCTGTGCGGTTATCTTTAAAGTGTAATGTGGTACTGTCGGCAAAAGATTTGAAGCCGGAAAGTTTTAAACTGCTTAAACGCATAATGTCCTGACTAACGTCGTGAGCGTCTCGCCCACGCAAGTTCAATTTGTTTCATTCGGGTCAGAGATTCCAACACCAAGTTACGTAAGTGTCGACAAAAATCTTCCATAAATAAAGTAGCTTGTTGTGATTTTCTGATTAAAACCGCATCAGTCACCAGTTTAAATAAATCATAAGATTCTTGTAACTCTCTACGCGAAGTATTTAAGGTTAAAAAATAGCTCCGCCGTATCGAGGGTAACAGTTCTTGGTAAAACTTCATCAAATAAGCATTGCCCACCATTTCATGCTGGCGCGCCAATCCTTCAAAAATCAAATCATAAAATTTTTCGATACTGCCCTGTTTCAGCTGATTCCCCAACTCATCCAATAGCAGCTGTAAACGTTCCGCTTCATAGCTGCGCCATGTCTCCGCTATGCGTTGCACAATTTGCCCCAACAGCAGACTACTGGTGTCAAACAAGGCGCGCACTTGCTGAGCGGACATTTCAGAGACTATAGCGCCGCGGCGCGGGTAGATTTCAATCAGATGTGTACGTTCAAGCAGTAACAAGGCCTCACGCACCGAGCCGCGACTCACATCCAGTTCAGCGGCAATACGTAATTCTTGTATGCGCTCACCTTCGACCAACTCACCGCGAATGATTTGTTCACTGATGTGCTTGGCAATTTGTTCGGACAAACTCTCTGTATCATGTGCTTGCATACTGTTCCTAACTTGTTTTTATAAGATGCAATCCATGGTCTTTAGTGACCTATTTTTAGGTTTTACCCGATCTTAAACGCTAAACACTATGTCATTGTCTAACAATTTTACCGTCTATAATGCCAATCAACAGCAACGCACACAACATTGTCAAAGAAATTAAGAACTAAACCCTTGATAAATAAAATATAAACCAACTACCACCAACAAACCAGAAAAACACTTTTTCAACATCGCAGGCGATAAAAGATGCGCCACTTTTGCCCCAAACTTGGCAGTGATAAAACTCATCAGCGCAATCCCGAAAAAGGCATAGACATGAATATAACCAATGGTATTCGGTACATTTACTTCAGCTTGGTGCCCAAACCACATAAAACCTAAAGCTCCAGCCACTGCAATTGGTAAACCACAAGCCGCAGACGTCGCTACTGCTTTTTGCATAACCACACCATGACGGTTTAAGTACGGCACCGTCAAGCTTCCCCCACCAATGCCAAAGATCGCAGAAGCCACACCAATGCCTGCACCGACAAATAACTGTTTGCCTGTAGAGGGCAACTGACGCGATGGATCGACCTCAACATGTGCGCCACTAAACATTTTGTACGCCACCCACACTGCAAAAAAACCGATCAGCAGTTGTAAGCCATGTCCCGACATATAGTCTGCAATGCCCGCACCTAAAAAAGCACCCATGACTAAACCAGGAGCCAAATTGCGAAACACAGACCATAACATTGCCCCGCGTTTATGATGCGCACTCACGGAACTCATTGACGTGACAATAATGGTCGCCAGTGATGTACCAACCGCCATGTGCATAATGACACTCGGGTCATAGTTTAGATGAGTAAACACCACATATAAAATCGGGATGATAATAAGTCCACCACCGACCCCAAATAGCCCCGCAGCAAAACCAGCGATTGCGCCAATCAGTAAATATATGATTAACTCCATGATCATTTTTCACTTTTCTCAGATTCATATGGATTTAGAGACACGCCAATTACAACAGCTTCTCGCTGAAGCACAGCAACTTCCTGAAGTTTTATTGCTTAAGCCAGTTACCACATCCACCAATGATGATGTGCGTGAAATTGCGCAAAAAGGGATTCAGAGCGTTTTGGTCTGCAGTACACGACAAACTCAAGGTCGTGGACAGCGTCAACGACAATGGGTTTCTCCTGAAGGAAACATCTATTTAAGCACATTGCTACAAACCAAAACACCTATAGATGGGCGCTTGGCTTTAGAAATTGCGTTAAATATCTTGCAAATGCCGAGTTTGCAAGGCCTTGCTCTGCAAGTGAAATGGCCGAATGACCTTTACAGTGCTCAAGGTAAATGGGGCGGAATTTTAGTTGAACCACTGTCAAGCCACCAAGCTATTATTGGGGTGGGCATCAACATCAACCAAGTCGAAGATACCCAGCTTGATCAAGCCACCAGCTCACTTGAACAGCTGGGTTTAGCCCAAGCAGAGCGAATTCGCTTAATGGCGGAACTATATCTAGCGATTCAACAGGCAGGCCTATGGTTCACCCATAACAGTGCAAATTTGGCTTCTCGTTTCAATCATTACGCAGCATTTATGCAGCAACAAGTTGAATTTGAACATATGAAGGGTCTGTCTCAAGGCATCTTCTTAGGCATTCAAGATGATGGTGCGGTACAAATTCAGACCGCCAATGGTGTTGAAAGCTTTTATCAAGGCCGTTTACGCCCAATGATCCCTGTTTAAATGATTGAGCATCATCATGAAAAATTTATGGTTAGATATTGGTAATACTCGTCTGAAGTATTGGATTACGCAGGAAGATCAAATTTTGGAACAAGGGGCTGAGTTACATTTACAGTCCCCTGCCGATTTGCTTTTAGGTCTGATTCAGCATTTTAAAAACTTAAACATCCAACAGATTGGTGTTTCTTCGGTTCAGGACAAAAAAAATAATGACCGAATCCGTAGACTTTTAAAAAGTTTAAATGTGCCGATCACCTTTGCTCAAGTACAGGCCAACTATGCTGGCTTACAATGCGGCTATGAACAACCTGAACAACTCGGGATTGACCGTTGGTTGCAAGTGTTGGCCGTCGCACGTGATCCTAAGCAGAACTATTGTGTGATTAGCTGTGGCACTGCGCTGACCATCGACTTAGCGGATGGTTTGCAACATTTGGGCGGCTATATTTTACCCAACCTCTACTTACAAAGAGACTCGCTGATCCAAAACACCAAAGGCATTAAAATTCCAGATGCGGCTTTTGATGAACTTGGGCCCGGTCGTAATACCATCGACGCAGTGCATCATGGGATTTTGCTCGGTTTGGTCAGTACCATTGAAAAAGTCTTGCAACAGTCTCCACGCCAACTGATTCTAACTGGCGGTGATGCGCCTGTATTTGCGCGCTATTTGGCAGAGTATACACCATGCATTGAAAATGATTTATTACTTAAAGGGCTGCAATATTATATTCAGCATCAACCCTGAGCCACCGCCTGTTGTTGTAAAAGGGGTTTTAAAGTATTTAGCAGTAGCTCAAATTCAGCATAGCCATTTTCCCGCATAAAATGCCCTGCACGTTTCACCTCCAGTACCTCTGCACTCAAAAAGTGCCCAAAGGTCAGTGCCAAAGGCGGTGGAACATAGGGGTCATTATTGGAAAACATCACCACACGTGAAGCGATGTGAGAGTGGAGTATCCCGCTGTCCAACTTCGCTTGCGCAATAAAACCACTTAACTCAGGTAAGCTTTTTAAAGCCGCTTTAAATCCCGCAATACAAAAGATCGCTTTGATTCGACGTTCACGCAGTTTACTACTGAGATAATGTAAAGTCGCCAGACACCCCAAACTATGCGCAATGATGATGGTATTTTCATCCAAAGTGGCCATTTGCAGGGCCAAAGCCTGTTGCCATTCTTCGAAATGTGGTGCATCGCTGTGCGGGAGCACTAAGCGTTTTACTTCAGCATGCAGATCCATCTGACTGAGTTTTTGACTTAGCCACGGAAACCAATGGTCATTGGGCGATGCTTGATAGCCATGCACAATATAGATATGTTGTTTTGATCCATTCATTTTCAACTTCTTATTATAATGTTTGAAAAGAATAAATTTTACGCAACTTTCAAGCCATAAACAGTGCGTTTTTGTTATTGATTGAGAGTATTGAAAACGCACACAATAATTTCCATAACTCAGAAAACAACATAAAAAAAGGCGCTCAACGCGCCTTTTCTGAAATAGTTAGAAGCAGATTACTTCTTATCGCTCCCACCAAATAATGGTCCCATTCCACCGCCACCACCAAACTGTTTTTGCATACCGCTTAATGATTTCATCATTTTTGCCATACCCGATGGATTGGCAAATTTCTTCATCATTTTAGCCATTTGCGCATGTTGTTTAATCAACTTATTGACTTCAACGACATCCATGCCACAGCCTGCTGCAATGCGCTTTTTACGGCTTGGGTTCATGAGGTCTGGATTACGACGCTCTTTGATGGTCATCGATTGGATAATCGCTTCCATCTTTTTCACTTGCTTTTCTGGGTTTGCTTGCGCCAACGCATCTTGAATCCCTGCATTGCTCATGCCAGGCAACTTATCCAAGAAGCCCATCATGCCGCCCATTTTATTCATTTGCTCAAACTGCATTAGCATATCTTCAAAGTTGAAGCTGCCGCCTTTTTGCAGTTTTTTCGCCATTTTTTCGGCTTTTTCTTTGTCGACTTTACGTTCAAGCTCTTCGACCAAAGAAAGTACGTCACCCATACCCAAGATACGCTGTGCAACACGTTCAGGATGGAATGGCTCTAAGGCATCAAGCTTTTCGCCCATACCTAAGAATTTGATTGGCTTACCTGTGATTGCACGTACTGAAAGCGCCGCACCACCACGTGCATCACCATCAGTTTTGGTCAGAATCACACCCGTTAATGGCAGTGCATCATTGAAGGCTTTGGCTGTATTTGCCGCATCCTGACCGGTCATTGCATCGACCACGAACAAAGTTTCAGTTGGCTTAATTGCCGCATGAAGTTCTTTGATCTCGTCCATCATTTCATCGTCTACGTGTAGACGACCTGCAGTATCGACAATCAAGACATCCGCAAACTGAATTTTGGCTTGTTCAATTGCACGCGTTGCAATGGTAATCGGTTTTTCGTCAGCACTCGATTCAAAGAAAATCGCGCCAACTTCACCTGCAACGGTTTGTAGCTGTTTAATTGCTGCTGGACGGTATACGTCGGCAGATACCATCGCTACTTTTTTCTTTTGGCGTTCTTGTAAGAAGCGAGCAAGTTTTGCAGCCGTTGTTGTTTTACCTGCACCTTGTAAGCCCGCGAGTAGGACTACAACAGGAGGTTTTGCTGCAAGATCAAGGCTTTCATTTGCCTCGCCCATCATTTTTGTTAATTCGTCATGCACGATTTTAACAAATGCTTGGCCCGGCGATAATTGAGTCATGACTTCTTGACCCAACGCCTCTTCCTTAACTTTCGCGATAAATTCACGAGTTACAGGAAGTGCAACATCGGCTTCAAGAAGTGCCATACGTACTTCACGTAGGGTATCTTTAATATTGTCTTCGGTTAGCTGCCCAGAGCCAGTAACATTTCTTAAACTCTGCGTGAGTCGTTCCGTTAAGGTATCAAACATTGCAAAATCCGCTTAAAATTGCTAGTTGCAAAAAAATCTTTCTTAAAATAGAAAATTTATGCATAGAATGCTATAGGATACTGTAGTTCGCACCGAATTTATATAAATGAATATTCATCATCCTGAAAAAGGTTTGACATGATTAGCCTGCCCTTGGTTTACACCATCTTAGCATTAGTCGCTTATACCACCTCTTTTTGGTATTTGTTTCTCAAATTAATGGCTAAACGTGATCCAAACCATTGGTTTATTGGCATTATTTTAGACTTAGGCTTATTGCTACATGCAACTGTTTTGTACCATGACATGCTCACGCCGATGGGGGTGAATTATGACGTTTTTGTCTTAATGTCATTTACATCAGGGCTCATGCTGTTACTTAGTCTACTCTATAGCACTTATCGTCCAATTCTAGCTTTGAACCTGATTGGCATTCCTGTGGCCGCTACAGGACTCATTTTAGGTTTTGCCTTTAGCCAGTCTACCCAATTTATTGAACAGCGCTCATTGGGTTTAGATATTCATATTATTTTATCGCTGTCGGCCTATGCGGTGCTACTCATGGCAACCATACAAGCCGTGATTTTATGGTTCCAAGATCGTGAGTTAAAGAACAAACAAAAGAAACGCTTTTGGGTCAACTTACTGCCCTCTTTTCAAGCCATGGAGTCTTTACTGTTTGACTTGATTAAAACGGGTTTTCTTTTACTGACCGTAGCGTTGGTGTTTGGTTTCTTTACCATCGATAATTTTTTTGCCCAACATCTGGCACATAAAACCGCTTTTAGTATTATTTCTTGGTTTGTGTATGGGGCTTTGCTCATCGGACATTACCGTTTTGGTTGGCGCGGTCAAAAAGCGATTCGTTTTACCTTAATTGGATTCTTCTTGTTGGCTGTCGGTTTTATCGGATCTAAGTTTGTATTGGAAATGATTTTAGGTCGATAAAGTCTTTTGTTTAATTCGCTTAATTAAAGATACAGAGCTCTACTCACAAAGTAGATGTGCAACTTGATAACCTAAAAGAAAAGCCCAGCTTGACCAAGCTGGGCTTTTCTTTTTTACATAACTTACTTCGTTAATTTTAGTTTATCTAATAACCATTTACTTGATCCAATAGCCATTTTGCTCCGCGAGGAGCTTATTATATTCAGTGGAGTTATACATACTAAGGCAATTCATCAGTATTGCTGTATTTCCTGTACTTTGATAGACATCATTATTTTTACTGATATACCTATCAACAAATATTTTTATATTTTTATATGCTGGCTCTTCATACGTGCCTTCTTGAAAATATCCTCCCATTGCTAGAGAAGATTCAGAAAGCAATACTTTGTCTTTAGTTTTTGTTAGACAGTAGCTAAAGCCAAAATTTTTAATATTAATTTCATCTTTTTTAAATATATCTACTTCTATTTTTTTTGAATAACATGAACTTGCAATAAAACAACTGAATATGATTAAAAGAAATTTCATTATCTTAAGTTCCAAAAAAGAATATCTGTGGTACTGACATTTGGTCTATCATGAATAAAATAACAACTATCACCACAATCGCTTTCATTCCATAATGTAACATGCCCTGAAGCATCTCCCCAACCTGACACTTTAAAAATAATAATTCCTTTTTTTCCTTGTAATTGAGAAGATACATCCTGATTGTTTTGTGGTTTAAACGTTATATCAGCCTTACCTAAATTTTGCTCGACAAAAGTGATCATCTCACGAACTCTTAATAAATAAGGCTTATTATCAGAACCTTTGACTTTGTATCCCTTTGTAGATTGTTTAATTGGCATACCTCCATAATTAAGAGAACGACTCAACCTCAAAGCACAGGCATTTGCATAAGGATTTTGTTCTAGATGTGAATTCTCTTCATATAAAGCGAAAGCTTGCCCACCAACTAAAGCATAAACGTCTCCAGCAGCCATTTTTACAGGATAGTTTTCCCATAAATTTAAAAATAAAGGTCTTTTTGCTTGTACCGTTGAAGACTGCCCACCAACTGTCGCTGTTATAACTGCCATGATTAATATTCCGTATCAATAATTATAGTTTTTCCTTGAAAAACATTCTTTAATAACCCTTTACCGTCACTATCAACAGTTAATGAAACACTAAATTTCTTAAATGTCTCTAAATCCTTACATTCAGGACTTATTTCCACATCAACACTTTCACCGATCTCATAACCCGTAGTTTCTATATGTAAGTTTAAATCATCAAAAAAGCGTGATTTGTTTTCTAATGGGATATAATTCCCCCCATAGCTCCAATATAATTTATTAATTATTTTTTCTTCATTATTTTGAATAAAATTTGATGTTAATGAAGATGTTGGAGTGTTTACTTTCGATATTCCGGACCCATTACTCATAACAGCCAAATCTGAGGCTTTTAGATATTTTGAACCACAACTAGAAGAGTCACCTACAGCAACAATACTTCTCCCACTAACCGTCATAAAACCTTGATTAGAAGAAATTGCTCGTGATTGAATTTTACATTTAGGGCAAAAATGTGTCATTCCATCAAGATGTACAGCCTTACCATCTACTAAAAAAGAAAAATCTCCTAAAACAATGATTCCACCATGATCCGTTTTACAACCAACTGTTATTAATGCTTTCATTTTTTAATTTTTACTTTTAATAAAAGAATGTGGATATTAAAGCATAAAAATAAACGATACAAAATTTGAGAACTCTATCTCAATATCAGGTCTATTTAAAATAATAAAGCTTATACGAAATAACGCTAAAAGAATTTCTAACACCTTACAATATTTTAGTTCTCTATTGCTTATCATCCCTACTAAAAACGTATAGCACCACTGTGAAACTCATCCGTACATTCATAAAAGCCAAACTATCTCAATCCTGCGGGTTGTACTCACATCTACAGGAAGCATCGACTAGTGTATGACAATATTCCCTAACCAATAGCACTGATCGATAAACCTTAAGTACATAAGAAAGATAATAAAATGGATCGTTTTTTATCCACCTGCTATACTTGTTAAAATTATTACACCTCCCTTGTTCTATTTTAGAGTAACGCCAATGAAGTAAGTCTTATTTTCCGTCAAATCTAATTTATGTGTTTTCTGACGTGCAAAATAAACTTATTTACTGCTCTATATCTCTATAAAAATTTATTTTGTATGTCCTGTATAAAGGAGTCTTCAATGACCCAACAGGCCTGTACTGTAAAAAATCTCAGCGTTCAATTTGCTCATGAACCACTTTTTCAGCATTTAAACTTTGAAATGCCCGCTGCTCAATGTTCAGCTTTGATTGGACGTAATGGTCAAGGCAAATCAATATTAATGTCCCTACTCACTCAGGCGCACATGCCCAATTATGCGAGTGGCGAAGTGATTTGGTATATGCCATTTTCCTACTTAAGTCAGCTTGAGCGTTTAAGCAACTGTACGCTTGCCGAAGCCCTTAACATCGCTGATCTGCATGCAAGTTTTCAGCGTATTGAACAATCGACTGCGAGCTTTGAAGACTATGACCGCGTCGAACATGCATGGCATCAACCCACTGAGTGGCTGAAATTACTGGAAAGTGCCAACTTACCTACAGATCTATCTAGCTCGGTTTCTCAACTCAGTGAAGTTCAGAAAATCAAACTGGCACTGTGTCGCCTTTTTTTACAAACTGGGCATTATTTACTTCTTGATGAGTCCAGTAATCACTTAGACCATGCAAGTCGTGCATGGTTAAGTCAAAAAATCCTTCAGCATCCTGCGGGCTGTTTAGTCATTAGCCACGACCGCACATTGTTAAATCAAATCTCCAATACCTATGTTTTAAATGATTTTGGTTTGCAACACTTCCATTGCAACTATACCGAGTATTGATCCTAGCCAAAATCCTACTCGACTTTAAAAAAGAACGTGCGAGTCAAACCTTATCGGGAGTCGCGCAGCAACAACTTCGCCAAAAGGAACAAGCGCAAGATGAGCTCAAAAACAAACAGCAGCAACTAGAACAGATTAAGTCACAAAAGTTTGATTTCCATTTTCAACCTAAACAAACTGGTGAAATTCTTCGTTTGAAAGAAGTGGGTTTAGCAGCACTTTCTATCTCGCCTATTTCTTTCGCCTTACACAACGGAGAAAAAATCCAACTGCGCGGCCAAAATGGTTCAGGTAAGTCGACCCTACTTCGTGCCATTCAAAATCATAGTCATGTTCAATCGGGAGACATTTTTAAGCGTGGAGCATCGTTATATTTAGATCAAAACTTTAGCCTACTGAATCCAGAACTGAATGCGGTACACAATTTACAATTATTGAATCCGTCTTTGTCCGATGAGGAGTGTCGGAATCAATTGGGGCAACTTCGAATTCGACGAGATAAGGCTCTGCTTCCCATCTCACTACTCAGTGGCGGTGAACAACTCAAAGTCGCTTTACTGTGTATCAGTCTCGCAGCACAGCCTGTGGACTTACTGTTACTGGACGAACCCGAAAATCATCTCGACATCAACTCAAGACAACTGTTGGCACAGGCTATACGCGATTTTACAGGGGCGGTTATTTTAGTTTCACATGATGACGCCTTTGTCGAGGAGACACAGATTCAAAGCTATTTCGATTTAACCCAAACGCATTAGACTAGACAGCGTGATCGGATTTGCGTATAACACCGTTTTTCTATTTGACTGGTGACACCGCTGTGAAACTCATTCTTGCACCAATGGAAGGCTTAACCGACCCAATCATGCGTGATGTGCTCACGTCTGTAGGTAGCTTCGACTGGTGTGTGACCGAGTTTATCCGTGTGACCAATTCGGTCTTACCCGATCATATTTACCACCAGTATTGCCCTGAATTACTCAATGGCGGAAAAACAGCGGCGGGAACACCCGTGCATGTGCAGTTTTTGGGCAATGACCCTGAAATGTTGGCTGCCAATGCCATCCGTGCAGTGAAACTCGGTGCGCCCGCCATTGATATGAACTTTGGTTGTCCAGCCAAAACCGTGAACCGTCATCGTGGTGGCTCTGTGCTTTTAGATGAGCCAGAAGTGGTACATGAACTGGTCAAAGCAGTACGTGATGTGGTTCCTGCACACATTCCTGTTTCTGCGAAAATGCGCTTAGGTTATATGGACCGACATTTTATGTTGGACAATGCTCATGCCATTGAAGATGCAGGTGCAGCATGGGTTACGGTTCATGCACGTACCAAAGCCGATGGTTATACCCCACCCGCTTTTTGGGATCAGCTCCGCCCGATTCGTGAAGCATTGAAAATCAATGTGATTGCCAATGGCGAAATTTGGAACAATGCAGACGCGAAACAGTGTCGCTTAGAGTCTGGCTGTGAAGATTTGATGATTGGACGTGGTGCCGTGACCACACCCGATTTGACCCAGTGTATTCGTCAAAATATCGATACGCCTCTGCTGACATGGAATGAGCTATTGACTTTACAAATCCGTTTCTTAAACGGCGGGTATAAGAAAGAAATGAATATGGTCGGACGCTATAAGCAATGGTTGGGCATGATGTCTAAACACTATCCTGAAGCCAAAGCCCTCTGGGATGAAGTCAAACGTATCAAGCCGCTGGATGACATTATTCTTAAACTAAACGCAAGCGCGACTTAATCCGTTCGCGCAACGATCGCGACATAAGTGGGTAAGTTCCACGCACCACCTGCAAAGCCTTTACATTGCTGCGATTGAGCCTGATAACTGAGGACAAAAGCCTTTCCATTCCAAGCCCACTCGGAACGAATACCACAGTCAGCGATACCCCGCCCTTTTTGCTCTGAGAAAATTTGCGCCTCACTAAAACTTGAGCCTGATGTGGTGACTTGCTGCTGAATCTTTTGCAATGCTTTGTCCATAACCCAATAGCCTAGACCTTCATTGTACGCCCCACGCCAGCATGGCACTTGAACCACCACTTGTTCCACATTCAGCGGATAGACTGAAACCCGATCTTCCTCAAAAAACTGTGCCTCATAGAGATTTGGACAGTCTTGTTCATCTGTTGTTGCTTTTAATTTTTTAAAGAGTTGATTTGCAATTTTACTGTCCACGGCAAAATGACTGGCAACCGCAGGTCGGTATCCCGTAATACCAATTTGAGGGATGGCTTTGGGCTGTAGAACATTTTGCTCAGACTGATTGCCTTTTTGATATACCGCGTTCGGTGTATTTACACGTTTTTGTATATCATCCATTTTAAGCAAAACTGCATTTGCCCCAGCAGTTGAAATTTGCCATTGCTGTGCTTGGGTCGTAAGACGAATATCTTCTGCACCTACCAAAGCCTTTAGCAACTGCGCACTTTGAGCACTGGACAGTTTCGCTGTACTTTTCTTGGCATCGATGGTCAGACTCCCCAGAGATGTTCCTCCTACATTTAAACTGGCTTCAGTATCCTGCGTAAACTCCTCAGCCACTTGAATTTGGCTGAGCACCGCACTGCCTGCACCTGCCGGACGAGAAATCAGTAATGAAACTGGATGACCAAACTGAGCATCACTTTGATACCCTACCGCGCGGCACATACCCGTATTATCACAGGCAAGCTCCCAGTCTTTATGCATAAAATAGTTACCCGTTTCAGCATGAGTCAACTGGCTCAAGGCACTCATCAGCAACACACCAATAATGGGACTATTTCGTTTTATGATCTTATTATTCAACATATGCACTCACTCCACTTTAGAGGAATATAATCTTGCACTCAAAAACTGCGGCTTTGCACGATACCTGTATAATTTAAACAATCTTCAACGCGTATCCGTTGTACTTTCGACAGCTGATCTATATCAAACCAAGCATAAGCCGTATGTTCATCACTGAGCCTGATCTCAGCAGATGCAGCCAAATGGCATCTAAAAATAAAGGCATGCGAGGTCACTGCCGAATGAAAATACACACCCGATAAATACTCGATCTGAACCTGACAACCGAGTTCTTCTTGGCACTCACGCAGTAAAGCCTGATGAATGGTTTCTCCCATATCCAAGGCTCCACCGGGTAGTCCCCAAGCCTGATCGGCATAATTGGCTTTCAGTAATAAAACCTGTCCTGCATCATTGGTTAGCACCGCATGAGAACTCAGTCGGTAAAAATCTTGAAATGCCATAGATACCTTCTTCTTAAGTTGTTCATGTTGTCATTCAAACATAGCCCAGCAAAACGGAGGTGGCTCAATCTGTACCCAAGCCAAAGCTATAATCGAGCTCAGTCTGGAAAATGAATCGGCTTTGACATTTTAGTTTCAAAGTCCACAGGCACCGAAATATGCTGATGGGCAACCAACCACTCACCTGCCGTTTTTTGAAAACATAGCGTGGTTCTGCACCAAGGAATCTCTGGGGTTGCAACGCCACTGGCATGATCCAATTTAGAATAACAATGTAAAAAAGCTAAACCATCACGACTAAAAATATTGATGTTACGCCTGAACACTTTGATTTCCCCCTGAAAAAATGGGGCATATCGTCTCCACAATTCTTGATAGGCTTGCACGCCTTGCAACTCAAATCCAATATCAAACAAGCTGACATCACTCTGACAAAGACGAATGATATTTTGTACGTCCATTTTACAAATGGCATCATCCCATTGTTTGAGTTTGAAGATAATTTCATGCCCTGCATGCTCATCTCCAACTAATCGAAAATCCACATCGCACTCCCACACTACAAATCAAACCGCATAAAAAAACGCGTGCGCCATCCATAGCAAACACGCGGTTTTCTTTAATTCTTAAAACAAGCAAAATATGTAATCTGATCTTAAGTCGTCAAATCCTTAATCGTGGTACTTGAACCATTGTTTTTGACCGATTCAATGCCTTTGTCTCGGGATTGCTCACTGGCATAAAACTGACTGGTACCAATAATCTGATGATTGGCAGCCTTTAAGTTAAAATAAGGTTTACCATTTTTGGCTTCCAAGCGTTCATAACGCGTATCATCGGGGCTGTTTTTTTGCACCGACTCAATTCCATTATGTGCTGACGCTTTTGCTTTATACAGTTCACTGGTCAAAATGACCTCACCATTTCCCGCTTTTAAAACAAAGCGATATTGGCCATCATTTGCCTGACTTACTTCGTACCATCCTGACATAAGCTCACCTATTGTTATTTTAAAGTGATTGTAAATCCACCAAAACCGAATAAAAAATCATCCAATTTCATAAAATATAAATGACTTCTTTTATAAAAAAAAGTGCATTTACTACCAGCCCAGATTTTATTTTTTTAAAATAACAGCGCTATATGAATAACGCATGACAGCCTCAAACCGTTTAAATGACACACTAGCTCGGCCCAATAAACGGTTTGGCACTCTTCATAATTTTATGCTTTTAATACCAATTTGCTATAACTGCTTTTTGGCATTTCAATAATTTCTACACAAATTTGTACCGTTAAATCCTGAGGAGCGGTAAAGTTTTGCTGCAATGTTTTAAGTAATTTGCTCGAAATGGCACACTTAGTGGCTTCATCTCGTCCGCTTAATAAAGACACTTTGGCATGCAAATAAGCCTGCGCATCGCCTTCTACCCCAATCACAAAATCGGACTGTCGAATGGCACGACTTTTGATGTCATTGCCCGATTGTACAAACTGACCATCCAGCAAAGCTTGGTTTAACGCCAGTAACATCGGCTTAACATCAAGGGTGTCGATATTATCTGAATATTCAAGGTGGATATGTGGCATAACGTATTCTTCAACAGTTTTTATCTTTATAGCATGCTGTGCTGGTGTTTCAACGCTTAAATGTCTTTTCAAAATGGCTAAAAAACAAAAACGGAGTCTAATTGACTCCGTTTTAATCTCGAACTGCAAACTCAGCGCATTAGGCTTTTTTCACATACTCAGATTTCAGTTTCATCGCACCGACACCGTCAATCTTACAGTCAATGTCATGACCATCTGCGGCATCTGGCAGTAAACGAATATTTTTCACTTTGGTTCCGACTTTCACCACCGATGACGAACCTTTAATTTTTAAATCTTTAATCACCGTTACCGTGTCACCGTCAGCAAGTAAGTTGCCGTTAGCATCTTTAATTGCCACCACTTCTTCTGTTGCTTCTCCCTCTTTCCATTCGTTTGAACATTCAGGGCAAATCAGCAAGTCACCATCTTCATAGGTATATTCGGACTGGCATTTTGGGCAGTTGGGTAAAGACATAAAAACCTCAAAAATAAAAAAATAAGCAATTCACATTGCTCAAAACGCCAATATAGCATTTTTCAGATGAAAACGATGCGAAACACATATTTATTTTAAGGCTTTAACCTTGTCACAAGATAGATCAAATAAGGCTTAGAGCAATATAAATTTTAACTGTAATGGCATCACTCCAACGCTTATTTTTGTTCCAAGCACTGCTTCAAAATCACCACATGGTTATGCTGTTCTTCTTTGGCTGCGGTGAGTAACGTGATCTGCTCACGCACTGCCAGTTGGCGCAAATCATTCAACTCGGCGGGATGTGCTTCCAGTTCTTTCATATAACGGACTTTAAACTCATCCCAGTGTGCCACCATGTCTTGGTGATACCATTTCCGCAGTTCATTGGATGGCGTGAGAATTTTTGGCCATTCATCTATTTTGGCCTCAAGTTTTGAGACCCCTCGTGGCCACAACCGATCGACCAAAACCCGTTTACCATCCTCGGCCTCAATAGGCGCATAAATCCGCTTCATGCGTATTGGCATGCAAAACTCCTTTTATTCTTTTATGCAACTTATTCTATTGTTCAACGATGACAATGCACTATTCATCGGGAATGTCTGGATTCACTAAAAAAGCCAAGAGTTGCAATGACTCTTGCCAGCCCAGATAACAGCCATCGACAGGAATCACATCGGGTAAACCAGACTGCGTAATATGAACCTCTGTACCGACAGATACTTCTTTAAACTCAACACGTACTTCAATTTTTCCTGCTAGTTCAGGTACATCGAACTCATCGGTATAGCGTAATAAACTGTTTTCAACGATTTCATGATAAGTGCCATGAAATGAATGCTGCATGCCTGTACTGAAGTTGGTAAAGAACATGCGATATTGACCACCTTCACGCAGATCGAACTGATCTACATGTGCGGTAAAGCCGTGTGGTGCCATCCACTTCACTAAAGCATCTGCGGTGGTAAAAGCACGATAGACGCGCTCGACGGGCGCACTAAATACGCGGTGTAATTGGACGCTATTTGACATGATTTTTCTCGTTCTTTTCAAATATTCAGATTTAGTTTAAAACGCTCAAACCCACATACTGTATTTTTTTTGTGCATCTTTTTTTAAATAGCCAAACTCGGCCCGCTGGCTTTTCTACCCACCAACAAAAAAAGCATGTTTTTCAACATGCTTTAAGTTTGACCATTTTTTAGGCCTGACCTTGCTCATAATCCTCATCATCTTCTTCGTCATAGACATAGGCCATACAGCCCCAGCCGTCATATTCGCCACCAAACTGCTCTGCAATTTTAGTAAACCATTGTTCTAAGTCGACAATGTCTGAATACTCAGGTTCCATATACACGTAAATGGTAATAATCCACTCAGATACGTCACTTTCTTCATCGACAAACAAAGTGATTTTTTGCTCTTCTTGTAATAAATACAGCGCACACTTTTCTGCTTGTGACTGCTCTTGAAAGGCAATCGAATATTCTATTTCATGCGGTTCAGATAGGTCGTCACCATCCTCAGCCATTTGCCAAAGTACATTTCCGTTATCATCATCTGGATATAATTCATAATCACGTGTCATGCGTATGTCCTTGTTATCTTTTTAGCCAATATATCGTTGGCAAGTGACAAAATAGTGACTTCAACATAGCATATTTTGCTCATTTTTATAGCAGTTACGTCTGATTTCTCGAAGGTTGTTTAGACTTTATTTCACGCTGGCTTTGCCGTGTTAGTGTAAAATCCGATGCTCAACTAAAATGTCCGCTTGAAACTGTAAATCACTGCTTTTTAAGTTTTCTAATAAGGCTGCAAATTTAAGTTCTTCTAAGCGTAAAGCCAGATAACTCTCTTGTATCTGAGTATGACCAAAGGCCGCACCATAGTGATTGATGAGGGTAAAGTCATCCTGCAAAGCTTGAATCAAAAGACCAAGATTATCTTTACTCACACGTTGTAAATAAAAATCTGCTTTGGTATTAAACAACTGTGAAACCAAGACCATCACAGATAGTCGTCGATGTTCATCCATAAAGGCACAGGTCACAACTTCATTTTGCTCAACCGCACGAGTCACCTGTTGCCGAACTTTCAGTAGATGACCGGCCGCATCCGTTTTCCCATAGCCTTCAATGAGTTCATCTAATAACTGCTCCGAAGGCAGTTGATAACTCTGGCTGTAGGTTTCAATTTTATGGTGTAGTGCCTTCGATATTTCAGCCAGATGTTGTCGTTCTTCAGCCATATGAAAAAAAGCACCCAGTTTTTCTCTGGCACGCAGCATGCTCATTTCTTTGGCTTTACGCTCATATTCCGTTAAAAAGTGATGTACTTTTTCGATGCGCTGCCGACATTGTTTAAGCATTTGTTCAGCATCAAATTTAACCGTTTCAGCAAACAATTCAACTTGGTTGTGTCGTTCAATGACATAGTGTTCGACATCAATAATTTCTTGGTAAGGACTCAAAGTTTCATTGCGTTGTCTGAGTGTTCCAAGCTTAATTCTTAAACTGGTCAGCCGATGTTGTAATTCACTTTGCTGCTGTTCATAAACTTCTAAACTGTTTCGACTGCGCTCTAAATTGATTTCTAAGGATTCAATCTTCTTTTTTTGGGCAAGGCTGTGTATTGTTTGCCAACATATAACCGCACACAGCAGCACAAGAATGACAGCAAATACATAAAGCATGGCCTATCTCCCTACGGAAAAGTCATTTTTCTTTTAAAGACTCCGCTGCAAGAACACATCAAATTCGAACAGTAAGCCTTGGAACAGACAAACCTATTTTCATTCAACTTCAATCAATCGTGACCATGGCCAAAAAGCCAAACTCAAATGTTAATTTCCACAAAGATAAGCACACTGGATAAAACTGCACTTACACAACTTACGCTAACGGTTTTTTAAACGGCCGGATATCCCAAATTTTAAGTATTTCTCATAATGTAAATAAAGTGTGACATAGTTAAAATGGCACTCGTCCATGAATCGCAACCGATTGTCCACTTAAAGGCTGCTGAAAGGCGAGAAAACTGGCATGTAAAGCCATGCGTTTTAATGGGCTTCGTGTCGGCTCAGGGTGATACAACTTATCCCCTGTAATTGGATGCCCAATATATTGCATATGCACACGGAGCTGATGTGAACGCCCCGTAATCGGAGTCAGTAAAACTCTCGTAATATCGGTCTCAATGTCATAGCTAAGAGCTTGATAAAGTGTTTTTGCAGGTTTGCCCAACTCAAAGTGCACGATCTGCCGTGGTCGATTTTCCCAGTCAGTAATCAGTGGCACTTCAACACTGCCTTCGGCATCCAACTGGCCTTGAACTAAAGCAATATAGTGTTTATCCACCGTGCGGGCTTGGAACATTTTACTGACAGCAACTTCGGCATCGCGGTGCTTGGCAAACATTAAAATTCCCGAGGTCGCCATATCTAAACGGTGGGTAATTTTGGCATGTGGGTACTGAGCTAAAACCCGTAAATAGGCACTGTCTTGGTGTTCTGGTAAACGTCCCGGCACAGACAACAAGCCCGCAGGCTTTTCAATCACCACCAAATCATCGTCTTCATAAACGATCACCAAGTCTTCTTGGGGCGGTGCATAAATAAAGTTGTCATTTAGAGCCATGGGAATAACAGCATACAAAAGCGAGCGCGAAAAATAGCAAGCTGTGTTTCAGCTGTCAATCATTCAAACAATATGGAAAACAGCCTTAATCCTACGCATTCATCACCCTATATAAAGCCAACTTTTTAGCAGAGCTGATTGGATTGAAAGTCTAAAATAAAATGATGTAAGTGAAACTACAACAGCAGAATTTTTCGATTTTTTGGGAAATATTAAAATTTATTTTTTTGATTTATATTTTATTCGAGTTCAAATTTTTTAGGGTGTCTGGGAAAACATATTGTTTACTTCAACTATCATAACTTTGTAAGTGATGATCTTATAGCCTATAAACTTTTGATTTATAGCGTCCTAAGCCGAATCAAGACCTTTTGGGTAAGTACTACTCACGCGTTTTGCGCCACTGGTAGCATGCTACTCTTTTCGATCCCGTCACACCCTTGAGATATAATTTAACAATCCAAGGGCGGGATTGTTTCCCGAAGATAAAGTCTTTTTAGCTATTTTTGGAAAAAAATCTTGGCTTTCAGGTTATCTAAAAAATATTTTCCCAAATGCAGCGTATTTATGATTTTTTTCTCACATAAAAGCGCTTTTCTCAGGATTTTATTTCTTTGCTGCATCACAGATGAGAAATTCAACTTCCTGCACAGACCTGCATCAGCTGAATGAGATTCCCGCAGGTATCATCAAAGACTGCAACTTTGACTTTTCCGGCCCGTATCGGTTCACTGGTAAAGCGCACCCCTAAGTTTTTGAGTCGCTCATATTCCGCATCGAGGTCATCCACTTGAAAAGAAGTATAGGGAATCAGGTCTGCTTTAATTGCAGCTTTAAACGGCTGTGCCGCGGGATGTGCATCAGGCTCCAGTAGCAGTTCAACCCCCTCTGGACTTTCGGGTGAAACCAAAGTCAACCAACGATAATCACCTACAGGTACATCATGTTTGACTTTAAAACCGAGTTTTTCTGTATAAAACTGACAAGCTTTTTCTTGGCTATCCACCATGATGCTGGTGACATATATTTTCATTGTTGTTCCATATTTTTATCAGACTTTTAATGGTTATAGCAGAACTCTAAGCGTTCCAATGTTATCAAATCGCAATTTTTTTTAAGCTGATTTCGCAAACCAAAGCGCCAATTTGTTTTGACACAGTTAGAGCAAATATTTGGATAAATTCGGGGCAATATAGAAGTTTAAAATGGAAGAAAATATTTGAATGGACGTGTCTTTTATCGTGTTGTTTTTATAATTTACTTTCTAGGGATCAGGAGATAACTTCAACGATTAAAACTGGGTAAGTTCTAAACTTTTGCCTATAAATGGATAATCTATAGCATCCTAAGCTGAATCGAGACCTTATGGGTAAGTACGACGCTGATCTGATAGATAACGAGTCGCAAACTACTCTTTTCGATTCCTGTGCCCTTAAACGCTATATTAAGCAAATTGGTGCGGGATGAATTTCCGAAGATTAGCTAATTTCAAGCGATGATGAAAAATATTTCCATAAATAAAACCAGACTTGATAAAAATATTCATAACGACAGTTGAATCATCTATTTCATCACATAAAAATGAACTTCTATCATTTTTTACACCATCATTTCAGAACGCTTAAGTCCTCATATAGCCTTGCAACCATGTTGCAATAAACCACCATAAACTGATCGCAGACATACCACAGAGTAAATTGGCAAGCACCTTTTGCATATTGCTGAGCTGAGACAGATAGATTTTTCGGTTAATTACATACGCAACCACAGCTAAGGCTCCACCGATTGCACCACCAATCATCACTAAAAACAAAGGCCAGCCTGCCATCAAATGGGCAGCTGTACTCAGCTTAGGTTTCTCTTCAACACTCAAAGCCAGTTCTTTACTTTCCATCGCTTTCCCCTATACATGATCAAGCAGTCATGTGACTGATGCCTCAGACTCACGTCACTCATAAAAGTGCATTTTTGAAATATAAGTTAGCAAAAACTAAGCCAATACTATTCAAGACTCAGATCATCGATGTCTTGAATTTTGCTCAAATACAGCGGAGCAACATTCACTTTGCTCCATGTTTCTTTAAATTTAGGGTCACTATCCGGGTCTTTATTGAGATTTTCTCTGACCAGCTTCTTAGCGGTGAGAAAATTGACACTGGTTTCGCTGTTCACATAAGGGCCGAAATTATCGGAGCTGTTATAGCCAATCAGACGCATATCACGCCCCTCTAAACGGAACTGATAGGCCCAATATCCATAACGGCCATGGGCATAATGTAGTTTTAACAGGCCTTTTTCGATAGAGGGCACCAACTCAGGCACAAAGTACACACCACCATCTTCATTTTCTGAAGAAAACAGTGACAGGTTCTGAACGACTTTTTGGTAGCGCCCTTTTGTATTCAACAACACAATCACACCACGGCGGTTGCGATCTAGTTTTCCGCGGTATTCATCGGTGACCCATTGTTTCGGATCTGTACCTTTGACGATTAAAACCACATCTTTCAAGCCATCTTTGTTTAAGTCCCCTTGCACGACCTCAAACACCGTATATTTTGTGGGAAGGTAAGCTTTATATTGGCTGGTGGCTTTTTGTCGCTGAATATCCTCTTTGCTTAAATTTTCAGCATACAAATTGGCGGATATACCCAACATTGCAGCGAACATTAGAGAAGTTTGAATGAACTGTTTTTTCATAGTTTTGTTAATTTTTTAAATAAAGTAGTTAAGCGAGCACACTAATAAATGCTTCATTTTTGGCATCTGTGCTGAAGCTTAGCATTTAACAGAATGAACCGTACCGGGTTTGTCGGAGACTCAATATTCTGAGAGACTATTCCGATGACAAAATTAAAATATACCCCTGAAATCAGAGAAAGAGCGGTTCAATTATTGATTGAATCTGAAAAAGATTATC
>NZ_MVON01000015.1:0-75988 GCF_002018925.1 Acinetobacter sp. MF4642 | reverse complement strand
ACTTCAAGACATTCGTAGTGGCTTTGTTTAGGCTGAATCTGATAGATCGATTCACTTAAGGTTCGTAATACCTTGCCAATGCTGATACGCTCGACTTCAGCAATATCTCTTACACCGCTTCCTCTGATCATTAAATGTAATATCTTGCCGGTAATACCTGAGTTACACCCTTGATAGCTTAATGCATGAGCACCAATAAACTGACGTTTGCAATCTTTGCATTGATGGTTTTGTTTCCCATCTACTTTGATGCCATTTCTCTTTATATTGTTACTTAGACAGGTAGGACATTTGATTTGTAGCGTTATTTTCATACCTCTATTTTATCAAAAGCCATATTGTTTTTTTCAGCATACTTTTTGAAACACCACCCAGTATTGTTATACTCGTCTTGAACGGTATACGTGAAATCATCAACTACTGAAGTAGCATTTCCTGATGTTACTGTGGACGTATAGATATAATGCCCATCTTCGTAAAGATGTAATGTACCGTGAGTACCAGTGATGATAGCGTAATTGCCATTTACATCTGTTTGGTTGAAGGTAATAGGAACTCCGTTGACTTCAATGATTGAACCATTTACTACCTCATCGTTCGCAAGCACATTCCCTTCGGCAACATATGTTTTTTCATCAACGCCGTAAACTGCGGCATTCACCTCATTAAACAACTGTGCAGGATTACTCAGGATTTCTTGAGCCACTAGCTGCAACACATCATCCAATGCAGGGAGTAAGTCACCTGCACCAACGGTATTTAATAGGTCCTTGATACTACCTAATAAGCCATTCAAAGCGTCATTTAAACTTAAATTATCAATCAAACCTGCCAGTAGTACATCTGCAATTAATGGCTCAATCACAAGATTAAATAAATCTTCACCAATTGAATCAAGGTTATCAACTACACCATCAACCAGACCACCTACAGCATTTAATAGAGGCTGAACAAGGTCAGGACCAACAAATGGTATGTTGTTTATAAGGCCTAAGACTCCTGTATCTATATCACCCTCAAGAATTTCACCAACCGTCGCACTAGTGATACCACCAAGCACGAGAGCGAGTAGAGGATTCGCCAAAACAGCTTGCAAAGTTGATCCTAAACCTGATACTAAAGGGTTCGGATTACCTTCAACAAGATTCAATAACTGTTCGACTGAGAGCTGATTTAATAATCCAACAGCAATATTTTCATTACCTATTAAGGCGTCTTTAAGCAAGCCAGTAACCGTATCCAGAATTAAAGTTTCAACGGTATTACTACCTAAATCTTCTAAACTCACAGTGGATAAGATATCAGCCAGTTTACTTTGATCGCCTTGAACCACGACTTCATAGTCGCCTGGTGGCAGGTCATGAATATCTAGTCTTAGGCCATTGCCATCATCGCCTACAACACCTAATGCTTCCAATCCTAAAGCACCTGCGACTAAACCGCCTTGAGCTGTGCTTGATGCAGCCACTGTATATTCTTGACCTGTTTCCTTATTTATAACAGTAAATGAATATGCATCTGCCACAGTTACCAAGGATTCGCTTTTGACTGTAATGACAACATCTTGAGCTCCATTTGCTATGCTAAACTCTAGCTTGTCTGTAGCGCTACTACCAGCCAGTAGCTTAATTGCTGTGTCAGAAGTTAATTCACCGATTGGATTTGGATTAACCTGACTTTCTTGGTAAACGGCATTAGCACTATCATTTTCAAGTACCAGCGGATCATTTGTAAAGATTAAGTCGCCAGCCGTTGCTGTATCTGTACCTGTATTACCAGCCTTATCCGTCACTTCTACTGTGACATCATCGCCTGCCTGAACCGCTGCTGTATCTACTGTCGCGCTGAACGCACCTGTACCATCGGTCATCCCTTCCCAGATTGTGTTGCCAGCTTTGTCTTTGATCTCCACTGGTGCATTCGGTTCATCCGATGTTCCTGTAATCAACACTTGATCCGCAACACCATCCGCTGGGTTATCACTGTCGATCGGAGTAACTGCTTCTATCTCGACAACAGGTTCTGTGGTATCTGTACTGAAGGTGAGGTCGCCAGCCGTTGCTGTATCTGTACCTGTATTCCCTGCCTTATCCGTCACTTCTACTGTGACATCATCGCCTGCCTGAACCGCTGCTGTATCTACTGTCGCGCTGAACGCACCTGTACCATCGGTCATCCCTTCCCAGATTGTGTTGCCAGCTTTGTCTTTGATCTCCACTGGTGCATTCGGTTCATCCGATGTTCCTGTAATCAACACTTGATCCGCAACACCATCCGCTGGGTTATCACTGTCGATCGGAGTAATTGCTTCTATCTCGACGACGGGTAGTACACTATCCACCGCGGCTTCCGCCAAAATCTCATCCGATTCGTTACCAGCAGCATCTTTAATGCTTACTTCAACTTCTAAAGTTTCACCTTCGTTCGGTGAATCCACTTTAACGATGATTTCACCTGCAGTAATGTCGTCAGCCGTCAATACTGTTTCTTCACCGTTGACGATAACACTGTCACCAGCTACCGCATCTGCAGGTAAATCAATCTTAACGTCGACTTTGCCATCTGCATCAATTTCATCTGCGGAGATCCATTCATCGCCATTACCGATGGTGACCGAATCTGGAGCTAAGGGGGCTGTAGTATCCACAGTTGCTTCTGCTTGAGTCGGATCTGACTCATTGCCATCTTTATCCTTGATGATCACATCGACTTCTAATGTTTCGCCTTCATTCGGTGCGTCCACTTTAACGATGATTTCACCTTCAGCAATGTCGTCAGCCGTCAATACTGTTTCTTCACCATTGACGATAACACTGTCACCAGCGACTGCATCTGCAGGTAAGTCAATCGTAACGTCAACTTTGCCATCTGCGTCAATTTCATCTGCTGTAATCCATTCATCACCATTACCAATCACCACTGATTCTGGGGCACTTGGTCCTTCGTTCGTTTCGCCTATCCCCTTATCAGAATCATTTCCTGAATCATGCCCTGCCCAAGCTAAAATGCCGCCTGCAGTCAATGGAACTGCGGCCCAAGCCCATGGAGAAGCAGCATCATTCTCACCATATAATAAAGGCCCTACATCATTGAGTTCTGCATAGGTCGCACTTAATGATTCCTCATTAGAGCTAAACTCAACCCAAAGCAATTTATGATTAACATCATCTTGCAAAACAAGGCTGTTATCTGCATCAAAAAAGCCCATTATTGTTATTAATTCACCACTTTTTAAGACAACAACGAGATTGTTACCTTCCTTTTTGTATTCTTTAATATCTTCTGAAGAGATTTTAAGTTGAACGACCGAGGGGTTCTGCGCTGACAATTGTATTTTGCCCGAGGCATTTACCTCGATGCCTTGGTGAGACTTTTTATCAATTAACGTGACTTTCTGATCCATGTGTACATCCTTTTTCGAGTTTCATTTTTAAGTATTTTGAAGCTTTAAACCGAGTCACTAAATGAAAGGTGTCATGTACTAGAAAGTTCTTTAACTGGTCAGTTTCGGATACCAATTGACGATTCAACTTAGCTTCTAAGTTTTCCATTGTGAATTATCTTAGCACTGAATTTTTGCAATAAAATACACTTGTCCTAAATATAAAAATCGTAAAATAGACAGACAAATATTGTTTAAAATTTCTACACAACCTAACCTAATTGCAACTTTTAAAGATCTATAGATCACCTGCATACACTGGTTCAAAGTGGAAACCATTCGCATTAAAAATCACATTAAAAGCTTTCTTATTGTTCATTTTTTTTGGCGTTTAACAGAAGGTTTTATATTTTAAAAATCACATTATTTAAGTTTTTATTTACAATCGTATTTTTAGATTTTTGTTACTTTATGTAAAGCCAACCAAAAAGGTTGGTTTTCTACCTCAATCAATATCGTTCTCACCAAAAATAGTGATAAAAATTTAATTTCCACCCACAAATTATGCCCTCGTTACAGAGGAAAAAACGATCTTTTTGGAAATTCCATACTTTAATTCATCTCCATAATTTTCATCTATTTTACATAGCAGAAAATCTAATGGATGAGCCAGTTTTTACGAGGGATAAATCAAGAGCGATAAAATATTTCAGGCCCGCAAATGACTTTGCGAGCCTGAAATATCCCAGTATCTATTGTTCGTTAAATATTAGATTTAGATACGGATCGAATGCTAAAAATAGCTTGTGTTCAATTGTGCATTGAATCAAACCATTTAAATCATTGAAAATTAAAACTTCACCAAGTCACCTTTCAACGCCACACCCGCGAGTGCTGTACCTTTCGCGCATTGATAAGTTGTCGTACTACGTGTTTCATTCGACTTATAGAAGCTCACCAAATTGGTCACGGCATTTGCGCCCTTGGCTTTGGCGGTATTTTGGAATTGAATTAGTGCTGAACGAAGTACATGATCACATGAACTTTCCGCAGATTTGGCAAAACCATTGGTCTTTTTATTGGTCACTAAGCCCTTTTCAATCACCTTGCCGCCCGACTTGGTTCCCGCCAAATAAAACTTCACTGAACCATCCAGTGCACCATCTGCAACAGCACGGTTTACTGCTTCTTGAAACTTAAAATCATACATTTTATCGGCAGCTTGAACTGATGCAATCGCACCTAAAGACAACACAGCAACTGCACAGATATTTTTGAATAACATGGTTCTACCCTTATTTTATTAGACACGTTTAAAAATCAAGGAGGTATTAATCCCCCCAAAAGCAAAATTGTTGCTCATCATCATTTGTGTTTTTGCTGAACGCATACCTGAGACGATATAATCTAGATCACCACAAGCACTGTCAACCTGATCTAAATTTAAAGTCGGCACCAACTGATTACGTCGCATCATTTCAATGCTCAGCCATGCCTCAATGGCGCCGCACGCGCCGAGCGTATGCCCAAAATAACTTTTTAATGAGCTGATCGGTTTTTTACCCAAGATGCGCGCGGTGGCTTGTGATTCAGCAATATCACCCTGATCGGTCGAAGTGCCATGCGCATTGACATAATCAATATCCGCAGCAGTGAGCCGTGCATCTTTCAGTGCCAACTGCATACAACGGCCCATCATTTCAGAATCAGGTCGAGTTACATGCTGACCATCGGTATTGCTGCCATAACCAACGATCTCGGCATAAATGGTCGCCCCGCGCGCTTGAGCATGTTCATATTCTTCTAAAATCAAACAGCCTGCGCCTTCACCCACCACCAAACCATCTCTGCCTGCATCAAACGGACGTGGGGTTATCTCTGGATGGTCATTTTGCACACTGGTCGCCAACAGCACATCGAACACGGCTGAACCCGCGGCACTGAGCTCTTCTGCCCCACCTGCAATCATCACAGTTTGCTTGCCATATTTGATCGCTTCATAAGCTTGACCAATGGCCATAGAACCTGAAGTACAAGCACTTGAGGTCGGCAGCGTTAAACCTTTTAGGCCAAAATACACCGTCATATTAACTGCACTGGTATGTGACATCATACGAATGTAGGTCGTGGCATTCATTTGACTCATATTGTGTTCAATCAACATCGAGCCAAACTCACGTACGGCATCCACACTGCCCGCAGAGGAACCAAAGGCCACGCCTGCATCGCCACTTTTTAAGATATCCGCATGCAGTAAACCCGCGTCTTCCAATGCTTTTTCAGCACATACGGCGGACATTAAAGCAACACGTCCCATACCACGGGTCACTTTACGGTTAAAATGCTTCGGTACAGTAAAGGACTCTACTGGGCCAGCCAATTTACTGCGTAAATCGGGATAAATCTCCCAGTCAGGCATATAGCGAATGCCGCTTTTGCCTTGTGCAAATTGCTCAAAAATTTGTTCTGCAGTTTCACCCAAAGAGGTAATCCCAGACATGCCTGTCACAACAACACGTTTCATTAGATCAAGCCTCCATTGACTGAAAGCACTTGGCGGGTGATATAACTGGCATCATCACTGCATAAAAACTTCACCACTTTTGCGACTTCTTCCACCTGCCCCATGCGTTGCATCGGGATCATTTTCAAGGCGTGTTCTTTCACTTCTTCGGTGACCATTTCTGTTTCAATCAAGCCCGGAGCCACACAATTCACCGTGATTTTGCGTTTGGCCAATTCCAGTGCCAATGCTTTGGTCGCACCAATCAAGCCTGCTTTGGCAGCACTATAGTTTACCTGACCACGGTTACCCATAATTCCAGACACCGAAGACAATGTCACAATACGTCCGCCCTTTTTCAAGCGAATCATTGGCATCATCAAGGGTTTCAGCACATTATAAAAACCGTTCAGAGAGGTCGAGACCACGTCATCCCAGTCTTCATCAGTCAGTGCGGGGAAAGCACCATCACGGGTCAGCCCTGCATTCAACACCGCACCATAAAAAGCGCCATGCTCTGCCATATCTTGCTCTAAAATTGCGGCAATATTTTCACGCTCATTCACATCGAACATCAATACATGGCTGGCCTGCCCAAGCGCTTGAATCTCCTGCGCTACTGCTTCGGCCTCAGACTGTCTTGAACGGGCATGTACCGTGACATCAAAGCCTGCCTTTGCCAACTCCAAAGCAATCGCTTTACCTATTCCACGACTCGAACCCGTCACTAAAATTCTTCTGTTCACACTAGTTTTCCAATGATTTCATTCATATTTTCAGGCTCAAATACGCTCAACATGGCGCTGAACCGATGTTCTTGATATTCAATTTCACAATTAAACTGCCCCAAACCTTCGTGCAGATAACTTTGTTCTACTCGAATCTGCACGGTTGTGCCCAAACTAAAATAAGCACAAGGCAACTGCATTTTACGCGTTCCCAATAAAAAGCCAACTTTCGGTGGTAAGCCCTGAGTTTGTCCTTTATAGCCTGCATAGACGCTGATGGTCTGCGCCATCAGCTCAATGCTGCTCCATGTAGGCAAACCTTCTGGCTCACAAAACATCAAATCAGGCGTGATGTGAAGCTCTGCAATAGCAAACTCATCATTGGCTTCAATCAAATGGCTCACGAAAACCATCGGTTTTTCATGCGGAATAAACTGTACTGCATCCATCATGGCAAAGCCGTCCCGAAAATTAAACTGATATTGCTGCCGCCAAAAGCAAAAGAATTACTCATCGCATAGCGAATGGGTGTATTCAAATGCGGTGTAAACACATAGTTTTGCCCAGCCAAAGCATCGTCCAATTCACCTGCATGATGCAGCGGCAACCAAGATTGATCTAATAAAACCTGCTGGCAAATAAAAGCTTCGATTGCACCCGCTGCCCCCAGACAATGCCCCGTTTTATGTTTGGTGCTGCTCAAGGCCACAGCTGCATCAGAGAAAACAGTCTGTACCGCCTTCATTTCCATCGCATCATTTTGCGGTGTGGATGTGCCATGCAAATTTAAATAATCAATATCGCTTGCTTGCAGCTGTGCAGCGTCTAAAGCTTTTTGCATCGCCTCCGCAGCCCCTTTTCCTTCTGGATGCGGTGCTGAAATATGCCATGCATCCATTGACTCGCCGCTCGACAGTAACATCACAGGGGCAGGCGCTTTAGAGAGTAAAAACAGTCCTGCGGCTTCACCAATATTAATGCCGTCACGGTTGGCACCACAGGGCTGGCAAATTCCGCTCGATAAGCTTTCTAAACTATCAAAACCATTTAAGGTCAGCTTGCATAGGGTATCGACTCCACCCACTAAGACTGCATCAGCCAAATCGGCATTCAGCAGACGTTGCCCCGCTGCAAGTGCTTTGGCTGCCGAGGAACAAGCGGTAGAAATGGTATAAGCAGGCCCTTCCCAGCCCAAATACTGTTGTAAGGCTTTCGCTAAACTGCCCATTTCTTGCTTTTGGTGCTGTACAGACTGCGGCGCTGGCTGTTGAAACTGCGCTTTTAAAGTAGGCTCATTATCCGCGATGCCTGAGGTTGACGTGCCAATAATCACAGCGAGACGTTGTTTAGGGAACTGTGCAGTATAGGCACGAATCTCGGTTTGAATTTGTGCCAGAGCCGTCAGGGCAAAGCGTAAATTCCGTGAGTCTGCACTGCTTAAGCTTGCAGGAACTGCTTGAAGCAAGGCTTGGTCAGATGCACCGACCCAGACCGTTCGCCCCGCGATCAGATCCTCTCGTGGTGACAGGGTATTTTCAGGGTTGGTCAAGGCATGTTGAAGCTCAGCGGCATTTTGTCCCAAAGCCGATAGCGCCGTACTGAACTGAATGCCAACAGCTGAAACATGCTGTAGTTTTTTAGTCATGATGGTCACCTTGATCATCTTCTAAAGTATTGCTCACCGCACTGATGACCATCTGATAAGGCACTTGCAAATTATCTAGCTCAATTGCCCCCTCATTTTGCTGAATTTTCAACACGGGCTGTTGCTGCATATAAATGGTATCGTCTTTCTGTACGACCGCATTTTGAGCGGCATGTAACGCAGCAAAATTGGGATAGGTCGCATACAGAATATCGCGCACCACATAATCAAAAGGCAACCGTTTCATTGGCTCAATCCGCTGTTCAACGTCTACCTTTTGACCATCAAAACTGAGCTTGAATAACTGCTGTCCCGTAAGGCTAAGTGCCAGCATATCAAGCGACTGTCCTCGCTGTTGTTGGTACAGTAAAAAGCTGAAACTCTGGGTTTTCCACTGCACTTCAATTTGGTCTTGACGCTGGTAATTCTGCGCAGCCCACTGCGGAGTCGCGAGTCCCTGCGCTTTGGGAATCCAACTTTGACAGGCACTACAGAGCAGCGCACTGGCTAAAACCCAACTGACGGTCTTTAAACGCAGCTTAAGTTTCATCGGTCAGCGACTCTTTTTTAGGTTGTTCTTCTCGGCAATATTCGGCCAAAGTGCTCAAACGTTGCTTGGCATTGCGATGAATCGGGTTGCTCGTATCCCATGCATAACCTGCCAGTAAAGATGCAATCATACGGCGAATTTTTTCATCCTGCTGAGTCGAAAATACCACATCCTGAAACTCACCTGAATACCATGATTCGACATAGGCACGGAACACTTGAATGCCTTTACGTAGCGGCTTTTCATATTGCTCCATCCAGTCTACCGTCTGACCTTGCAACACTTGCTCGACCAATGGCACTGCTAGACTGGAAGATTTTAAGGCAATGGTTACCCCTGAAGAAAAGACAGGATCGAGGAACTCACCCGCATTGCCCAGTAGTGCATAGTTTTCAGATGCCAAGTGTTTCACATCGGCAGAGTAGCCCACCAAAGTACGTACAGGAGTATCATGTTTGGCATGACGTAACACATACGACAAGCTGGCATCATCGGCCAAAATACGCTTCTGTAAGGCTTCTAAGTCATAGTCCGCACTGCCGTCATAACCATATTTTTCAAAGAAATCTTGCTCCGCCACAATGCCAAATGAAGAGCGTCCATCAGCAAAGGGAATTAGCCAATACCACGCACGGTGGTCTTTTTCATGCACAGTAATTAAAATTTTCTCGCGGTCAAACTCAGGGTCATTCAATAGACCGTCTTCAATGTGGGTAAAGACCGCACGGCGCACGGGAAAGTCCGATGGGCTTTCTAAGTCAAGAAACTTCGGCAGAATGCGGCCAAAGCCGCTGGCATCTAAGAGGAACTTGCCTTGAATTTGATAGCTGTCACCTTGCGCATCTTCCACCGTCAAAATCGGCTGTGTGGATGCCACATCGACCACCAAAACTTCATGACCAAAACGGATATCTGCCCCCATTTTTTCGGCTTGCTGCGCCAAAAGCTGGTCAAAGTTGGCACGTCGTACCTGCCATGTAGTGCCTGGGCCTTCACTAAACTTTTGAGTAAAGTCATAAAAACTACGCTGTGTGCCTCTTAAAAAAGCTGCGCCATTTTTAAACTGAAAGGCATATTCATCAGCATGGGTACGCACTGTCTCCAACAAACCCGCTTCTTCTAAAAACACCATACACTGTGGCAATAAAGACTCACCGATGGAAAAACGCGGAAAAAATTGCTTTTCGATGACCGTGACTTGGTAACCTTTTTGGCGCAGCAAAGCTGCGGCCGAGCTACCTGATGGCCCCGCCCCAATAATTAAAACATCTGTCTGTTGCATGGTGCTCATTGCACTGTACCCTTTGACTCAGCTCTTTGGCTGATATTGTTGAACCACCACATGTTTTGCATCGGAGGATGTAAAAAGTGTGGCATAAATAAATGAAAAAATAACGCCCAGCAACACCGTTAAGCCAAAACTGTGAATGGCATAGGTATGACTAAAAGACAGCAAACCAAAACTAAAAAACGTCGACATCATGCACAGGAACAAAGCCATACCCACCACCTGCGGGTGATCATGTCCGTGGCGGTAGAAGATCGCATAGTCCACCCCAATTCCAATGATCAGGAAGGTACCCATAATGCTGAATAAATTAATCTCGACACCCAGCCATGCCTGAATCGCAAACGTGGTCATTAGAGCCATACTGACAGGCAACACCAAAGGCAGAATGGATTTTTTGCCATAAAGTGCGCCTAAGCCAACAGCTAACATCAGCAAAGCGCTGAGCAATAGCCACTGTGCCTGCACACGATGCTGTTTGAATAACTCAGATAATTGATGAACGGGACGTAACAGTTGTACATCCGCATCTTCAAGCTGTTGCACAGCGTGTACATCATGCACATTTTGCAGCATTACTAAACGTTGCGTCGGACTCATCTGCAAAAAATGCAAGGGATGGTCTTTAAAGACGGCTTCAGTCAGCAACGGTTGGTCTTTTAAATGCGCTTGCCAGTTTAAAACATCGGCTGTATTGAGCTGTAACGCTTGCGCATATTCGACTAAAGCGGGCTGAGGAATCGCCTGTAACATCGCAATATTGTGTTTTTGCTGCTCAAGCGAGGGAATCCACTGCCCTAAAGCCTGCACAGCATCCAACTTGCCAGCCTGCTGCAAGGGCGTAAGCTCTGCCAACAGTTGCTGTTCATGCTGTTCTAACTCTGCTGGGGTTCTGCCCTGTACCACAAAATATTCGCTGCTTTGCTGTTGCATAAAACGCGAACGAATATATTGATCTTCCTGCTTTAAGGTGGCATCCATACTTTGCAAATTGCGGATGTCGTCATTGCTTTTCAGAAGGACGAGACTACTACCCGTCACCAGTAGAATCAGTGTAATCATGCCATAACGTAGCGTGTTGTGGCTCTGCACATAACTACGTGCTTTGCCAATAAAGCCCAGTGCACGTATCGCAGGTTCCGCATTCAACGCAGGCAAACGTGGCAGCAGTAAAATACTGGTCACCCATGCGGCACTCAGTCCAACCATAGAAAAGACTGCAATCTGTTTAAAGCCCGGAAATGGGGTAAAACTCAGCACCACATAGGCCAACAGCGTGGTCATTAGCCCCACAAATAAACTCGGCAATAATGGCTTTAAAACAGCAAATCCATCGATCTGTCGATGCTGAGACTGCATGGCCATAAAGTAAAAGGAAAAATCGACACAGACCCCAATCAGACTGGCGCCAAAGACCAGTGTCATCAGATGAATTTCGCCAAAAATCCAATATGTCACCGCAAAGGCCACCAAGCTGCCTGTGCCGACTGCAACCATTTCCGTCAGCATCGGTCGTATCGAACGGAAGCCAAACCAGACCAGCAGCAAAATCCCGATGGTCGAACCCACGCCAATGGTGGAAATTTCCTCTTTAGCAGAGTTGGTTCCGAACTGGGCAAATAACAATGTACCTGTCCAATGTGGTTTCACCTGCAACTGGCTGAACTGCTGATTGATGTGTTGAATAAACGCAGCAGTCTGCTCTTGGTAGGCAATGTTATAAGGGCTGTTGTTGAGCTGAAGTACTATCAGGCGCGAGATACCTTGCTCATCACGAATCGTGGCAAAGCCCTGTTCTAAATTGATATCGGCATTATTTTGTAAAGTACTTAAACCCACTGCATAGCGCGGGAACAGCAGCAAGGGATCTTGCTTGAGCATTTCAGCCGTGATCGACATGCCGGGACTCATCAGTTGCAATAAGCCCTGCTCTGTCAGTGCGGCATCATCCTGCTCCTGCAAAATCTGCTGATCAGTCTTGGATAATAGCCCTGCTTTGTGTTGATACAGCGCTTGGGCAAATTGATCAGGATCAAGCTGCGGCCGAACAGGTAAAAACAGCTGACTTTGGTCGGCTTGGGTTTTGAGTGCTTGCGTTGCCTGTTCGAGTTGCTGATCAGTTTTGGCATCCAACACCACAAAAACTTTGTCATTTAACTGCTGACTGACGTATTGCTGTGCTTGTTCCAGATGAACATCCTGATGTGCCTCAGGCAGCAAAGCAAAAATATTGGTCTCAATCTTAATACCTTTATTCAGCCAAGCCACGCCCAGTGCCAAAGCAATGACACACAGCACCAACAGCCAAAGGGCGCTAAATTTATTTTGCCAATTGGAAAAGCGCATTTTCCGCAGCCGTTAAAGTTTGAGGTTGAGCCGTTTGCTGGCTAAAACGAATGATGGTGCGGTTATTGGCTTGTTCCAAAATGGTAATACGGTCCACATAACGCTGACCTTGCGCATCGACTTGAACAAAAAGCTTTTTAAATAGACTGCTTTTAGGCGTTAAGCTGACATTCCACTGCGTCGGACTGTAATTGGCAGACACCACATTAAAGTTTTTAGCGAGTGCCGCTTCGTTGCCCGACATTAACTGTAAAAACATCGTCGCTACAGAGCCATAGGGGGTCTTATCGACTTCGATTTGACTGGACGTTCGCTGCGTCTTTTGTACCAACTTACGCGGTGTCACCACCAAATCGGCTTTAACTGGACTTTGAATCTGCCACAGCACACCTTGGTTTTTGCTGAACAGCACCGTGCCTTTGGACACATAAGTTTTGTTCAAAGCGGCCAGTTTTTTCTGCTGCTCAAATTGGGCACGCACCACAGGCGTTGCACCGAGCTGAGCAAACACCTGCTTCAATTCAGTATTTTGTGCACTCACTGCGGGAGCAAGTAAAGTCATCACACTGGCTGCACACGCAACGACAATCGGCTTAAAAAATTTGTATCGAATCATGCTTGCATTACTCCGCTTTAAATTCAGGCCATGCATTTAAACAGTCCAGCAACACCTGTGGCGACTGGAAGCACATTTCACGTTTTTCAATGTGTACCGCCACTTGTGAGGTATAACCCTTGGTCAACTTTCTGTCCGAAACCGCATCGAAAATCAGATATTCAATTTTCAAACGGTTTTCCCATTCTTTTAAAATGGCACGCACGCGAATTTTTTGTTCAAACTCGATACCTTGTACATAACGGACATGACTTTCAATCACAGGCCATGCGTAGCCCGAGTCGCGCATTTGATTATAGTTGTAATGAAATTGATCCAGCAGTTTGCAGCGCGCAATTTCAAAATATTTTAAATAATGGCCGTGCCACACCACATTCATGGTATCGACATCATGGAAAGGCACTTCAATCATTACATCAGCATGCATGCTCATTTCCTATGAATATTGAACAGCAATGCTGTTTAACAGTTCTAAATGTTCAAAGCGATTAACCAGCGCCTGAAGCTCATGTTGCAAAGGACGATCTTCCTCTACATATGTGAAACTCTGAAGCACCCAATGTTGAAATGCTGTTAAAACAGGGCTGAGTTCTGTATCTACACCTTTGAGTTTAACCGCCTGAACCGCTGCACAACTGAGTGCTGCAATCACTTGTTCGGTTAAGGTAATGATACGGCTAGCATCACGCGCGGCAATAGTGCCCATACTGACTTTATCTTGATTATGACATTCGGTTGAGCGTGAGAAAATCGATGCAGCAAGTGTCTGTTTTAAGGCTTCTGCCGTCCACGCTGAAACCGCGATTTGTACGGCTTTAAAGCCATGATTCAGTGGCAAGCGCTCAGGACTAGAACCCGTTAAATTGCGTGGTAAACCATTGTTCATTTTATAGTCCACCAACTGTGCCAACTGACGATCCATCAAGTCAGCAATATTGGCGATCATAATTTTCAGGCTGTCCATGGCTTGGGCAATATGTCCGCCATAGAAATGCCCACCATGCAGTACCCGTAGGTTCACTGGGTCAATCAATGGATTGTCATTACTTGAGTTCAGCTCATTTTCAATAAACTGACGCAGCCACAGTTTAGAGTCTTCAAACACCCCGATCACATGCGGTGCACAGCGCAATGAATAACGGTCTTGCAAGCGTGAACTTTGGTGTTCGGTTTGTACTTCACTGTTTAACCAGTCGCGTAACTGCGCTGCAATATGTTGCTGTCCCCGATGTGGTTTTTGCGCAAACAGCACTTCATCAAAATGGCTTGGATTCCCTTCTAAAGCCAAAACATTCAGTGCAGTAATCAAAGTACTGACAAAAGAAATCTGTTCGGCTTTTTTATAATTCAGGCAGGCAATCGCGGTCATGACCGCTGTACCATTCATCAGGGCTAAGCCTTCTTTAGGACGCATCACCAAAGGCTGCACACCTTTTTCGGCATACACTTGCGCAATCGGCACGATCTGACCTTGATAGTACACATCGCGCTCACCAACCAAGGCCCCAGCGATATAAGACAAAGGCGTCAGATCCCCACTGGCACCAACCGAACCTTCCGAGGGAATCACAGGCGTCACATCTTCATTCAGCATCCAGACCAAACGCTGCAATAAGGCATGAGAGACACCCGAATAGCCACGTGCCAAAGAACATAAACGCACCACCACGACAGCACGCGCCGTAATCAGGTCTAAGTTTTGCCCCATGCCACAACCATGAAAACGCGACAAATGCAGCGGCAGCTCATGCACTTGGTGGGCTGGAATTCCGACTAAGCACGAGTCGCCATAACCCGTGGTCACCCCATAAATGACGCCTTCGTCTTGCAACAGCTGATCGAGGAAATCTGCGCCGCGTTGAATCAATGCTGTCCATTCAGCAGATGCAGGCAATGCCACCTGTTTTTCTTTACGCGCTACAGCCACAACATCTTCAATACTGAGCGGACTTTCCCCAACAATTAACACAAGACTTATCCTTTATTCCAAAAATTGTAAAAATTAAACCATTGATAGGGCGCTCGTATGCAATGCTGTTCCAACAGTTGCACATACTGTCTTGTGGTCTGTTGCATGGCCTGTAAACGCTCTTTACGCGGCCAGTTCAACTGCTCCGCCACTTGATGAATATGCACTTCAAAATGTGTATCAACTCGATAGCAAAACACTGCCAACACAGGAGCTTTCAATAAGCTGGCCAAGATCCAAGCGCCTTGCGGCCACAGCGCTTGCTCTCCTAAAAAAGCAACCGATTGTACCCGATCTGACTGCACGGGTACGCGGTCTGCTGCCACAATCACCCATTCACCTTGATCCAATTTATCCTGCAAAATCAGTGCTGTTTCGATTCCTAACTCGTCCACCGAAACCAAATTGACATCGGCATGTTCATTCAGTTTTTTCAAAAATGCATTGAACTTGGTGGCATGCTTTTGATAGACCAACACATTAATTTTCTGCGGATGCTCTGCTTTGATGGCACGTAACAATTCAATATTGCCAAAGTGTGACACCACAATCACCGCACCTTTTTGATAGTGCGAACGAAAGTGCGCATGACCATGTAGCTTTAAGTTCTGCTCAGGAATATGCCCGAGCCAGCCCTCAATTTTATCTAAAATACATTCGCCAAATTGCATCAAATGCGTATAGCTGTACCACAGCTGTGGCTCAGTCTGAAATGGCGACTGTGCACCTGCAAAATGATGCAGTTTTTTTAAGTACAACAGGGAAGCCTGACGCGCAGTATTGGAAAAAAGCCAATACCATAAAATCACAAAGTATAAGATGACTCGGCACAGCCAGCGCCCACCTAAACGGTAGAAACCCAGCATCAGCATCAGCGGTAACATCCCACCCCGCTCTTTCACGGCGCTCCATTTCTGCATATACTTCTCTGACCGCCTTAGCCTTTGACTTTCTGATAAATCAGCTTGGGGAACCGCAGCAGCATGCCACCCAATAAGCGACTATGCGCGCGTGCCATGCCCAAATTGTCACGCCAAACATCAAAATGTGAAATGCCGCCTTCAGGGTAAATCACATGCGTAGGCAGATTGATAAACGGTACATTTTCCCATTTCAAACGCACCAAAATTTCCGAGTCAAAGCCCATCCGCGGTTGAAACTTAGCTGTGTTTAGAATGTTCACCGTCTGCGCCAAAGGATAAACCCGAAAGCCACACATGCTGTCTTTAATATCAAAAGACAGACTGTTAATCCACACCCAAATATGTGTTGCATAACGGCCATAGAGACGTTTTTTCGGAACAGTCGCATCAAAGATCGGCTGACCAATAATCATGGCTTCGGGGTGCTGGATAGAGGTGTCTAAAAAGCGTTGCACATCCGGCCAGTCATGTTGTCCATCGGCATCCAGTTGCAAAGCATGGCTATAACCACATTCAAAGGCATGTTTAAGACCTGTGATCACTGCTTGTCCCTTACCCTGATTATGGGTATGTTCAACCAAATCGACCCTTGGGTAATCATGCGCGAGCTGATGTAACACCGCCGTACAAGTAGCATCACTGCCATCGTTCACCATAATGATCGGTAACTCGAAAGCGCTTAAATGTGACAGTAACGCAGCCAAATAATGCGGATGGTTATACACAGGAATCACAAAGCAGTGTTTCATTTTTCTCTCTCGGCTTAAACGTCTGAAGGGACAGCAAACAGCAAACGTCCTGATGCCAATATTTTGTCATGATTTTTCAGCTCAAAACTGACCTTATGCGCTTTACGGCTAAGCACCAGTTCCACCGTTTGATAGGGTTGAATCAGTCCTTGAAATTTTAACTGCTCAAAACCATTGCACCACAGTAAATCCGCCCAGTTTAGTTTGGCAAAATGTTGAATAAATCCAATTTGCCCTACGCCCGGATAAATCGGGAAGTTCGGGAAATGTCCTTTAAAGCACTCTAGCTCTGGAATAAATTCCAAAGCATAACTGATCTGCATATCATGACACTGCTGCGTCAATACCACAGGCAAGGTCATCGACTGAAACAGCGATTTTAAATACTGTTGATTCAGCTTAGATTGTGCATTTTGTGGCATTTGCGTTAAGAACCGCCACTGTCGCGGAATCGCAATACTTTCCAGTTTTTGTTGTAATTGTTTTTTCAGCTCTGCGGTAAAGGAAGCTTTGCCCTTTTCAATGAGTAGCGCCCTAGCATCCTCTGTCAGCACAGCCACCACAGCCAAAATTTGACGTTGTTCTTTTTCATGAATTAAAACATGGCAGTGTTGTATTTCGACCAACTCAGCGATTTTCGCTTCAATCGCATCGAGACTTAAACGCTTTTCTTCAAGTTTAACAATGCGGTCCAAACGTCCCAATAACTGAAACGGACTTTTCGGATCATCTACGTCTATAACCTGCACTTTATCTCCAGTCAAAATCCAATCCGCGCTAAAGGCATGGTTGGTTTTAACGGCTAACTCTTGCTGCTCGGCGCACTGAATCTCGACATTGGTAAAAGGTGTCCATAGCGCATCATCTGCCTGACGGTGAGCGATCCCACCTGTTTCAGAACTGCCAAACACTTCAGTAATCGGACGGTTCAGCAAAGGTCGCACGCCTACATCCAACTTTCCACCAGAGGAATAGACCTGATGACAGTCTTGCAATACCACATCTGGGGTCCAACGCTTTAATAAAGCAGGAGTAGAAATTACATAATTGGGCAGCTGCACATGGGCAATTTTCTTTTGAAGATCGACCACATCTTCAGGGAAAGCCAGTTGTTTTTGATAGAAACTGCGTCCACTGGCTAAGGGCCACAACAACTTAAACAACAAACCATAAATATGTTGATGGCTCACCGTGGCAATCGCAACCGCTTGCTCAGGCAAATCAAAACTGGCTTCTAAACCACAGACTTCATTGAACAGTTGTTGCAAAGTGCGCGGAATCTTTTTCGGCTGCCCAGTTGAGCCCGAAGTATAAAAATACAACTGCGCCTGATTGAAAAAGGCCGCATCAAATTGAAGCTCGAAGGTTGTCGTTACTGTTGACGGCAAACGTTTTAAAAAGTAAATCTGCTGTTCAGCCAATTCTTTTTCTAAGTCGCTGACCCGATGCGGCGGCAATAGCACTTGCTTGCCTGCTTGCAATGCCGCAAACAACAACACTAAAAACTCGTAACTGTCTTCTTGCCAAAGCGCCCATACAGGCTGTTCCAACGGCTGAATTTGCGCAGCCTGTTCAGCCACATCCAACCAAAAAGTGTGAAAGGAAACGAAACTTGAGTCCGCCTGAATACACAGGGGACGCAATGAATGGAGATACTGCTGAAAATGACAAGACATAAAATTTGTTTTTAAAACCGTATTTCTAATCGCTATAGTTCGAGGCCGCTGTTTCAGCTGCTCTGACGGAAACGCTGTTATTTCTGTGCCTGATGCAGCCGCTGCTGGCATTTGCGCAACACAAACTCACCCAGCAACAGTCCACCCATCAAGACATAAGAGATCAAACCGTTATACAGCACCCAAATCTTCATTGGTGCAAAGAAAACAGTGATCAGGGCAAGGACCGCATTGATGCAGAAAAACCCACACCAAACTTTGGTCACTTGACGGGTCCATTCTACCCCTTCTTCGGGCAAATTAGGCTCTGCCAAACGTGCAAAACGTTCAATCATCGAAGGCGGTCGAATCAAGGTGCTGGCAAAAATAAATAGCGCCCCGAGACTCATAAAGACAGGATAGAGTTTAAGCCACGCATGATCTTTTAAAATCAAACTCAGCCCGCCGCATAAAATGGCAAAACCCGTCAATGGCCACAGCAAGGCATTGCCCTTACTCAATAAGCGCAAGATGCCCAGCGCAATCAATACCGCACTGACCCAGACATACTGTCCATGTGCCAAAGCATAAGCTACAAAAAAAGGATAGAGGATCAATCCGACCCCTGCTATCCCTTTTAAAATGTTGTTCATGCAGCCGACATATTCTGAATCACGACCACCACATCTTGAACGGTACGCACATTTTTAAAGTCTTCAGGATTAACTTGTTTACCTGTCAGCTCTTTAATTTTTACGACCAAATCAATGGCATCAATACTGTCAACATCGAGGTCTGAAGCTAAGTTTGATTCTAACTGCACATCTTCAGGTGCAATTTCAAATAGCTCTTCCATCCACTCACGTAATTTTTCTAACACGGTTTCTTGTGCAAGCATAGCAACCTCTTATGCTGTTTTCTGTGCTTCAACCAAAGCCTCTAAGCTTTGAATTGATTTAAAATGTTCTTTGGTTTCTGCGGACTCTGCATTTAGATGAATGCCATAGCGCTTTTTCAATGCCAAACCCAGTTCTAAAGCATCAATCGAGTCCAAACCCAGACCATCACCAAACAAAGGTGCGTCTGTATCAATGTCTTCAATACGGATGTCTTCAAGGGCGAGGACATCAATAATCATTTGCTTTAACTCATCAGCAAGATTGCTCATTTAGGGATAACTCTTGGTTAAAAAACCATTGTAATTGTTGATTTAACTGACGCACATTTTTGGGATTGACCGTTACATCATCCAATACGTCTTCCACTCGGATCGCATCCAACACTTTCACATGGATATGAAAAGGCTGTTCTGGAATGTGATACCACTTTTCATTTTTAGTCAGGGTCGATGGCGTGCAGCTAATCAGTACAGGACGAATCGGTACCCCTGCACGCAAAGCAATATTCGCCGCACCACGCTGAAAGTCATTCAATTGCTCGCCTTTTGCTGTCCGTGTCCCTTCAGGAAAGATCAACAAGGACGCCGCATGATCCTGCTGTAATTTGTGTACGCAGTCCTGAATAAATTGTTCGGAACCTGCATTTAAAATATAGCCTGCGCTTTGTACAGGGCCTTTGGTAAATGGATTTGACCACAGCGCCTGCTTGACCACGCAGTTTGCTTGTTCCATTAAACCAATTAAAACCACCACGTCAATCAGTGTCGGATGATTGGCAATGACCAACTCTTGTTGACTGTTTTGTAATTTCTCTAAACCTTCAACCGTATAGGTCATAATGCCCAGTTTCACCATCATTTCGGTGAAACCTTTAAAACTGTGCTTAATCACCTTTTGAGTGCGCTGCTTGCGAAGCTCAAGGTCTGCTGAGCTCAGCTTGACCAGCGGCGCAACCAAACCACCAATCGCCACACCGCCCAAGCCAAAGCTGGCAAAGCTAAACCCAGTAGCCCCTACCCGCCATACATAGTTGGCTTTTTGCTTGATTCGGTTTAAGTTCAGCATTTCGTCCACGCTTCAGATTCAGTTTGATCAGGATTATTCCAAAACGTATTAAATGCTAAAGCCTGCTGATACGCTGGCGTTGCATCCGTATGCTTTGGCTTCAACATCAAATTGGCAGGCGCTAATGAAATCATCGTGGCCATCGCAAAAGCAGCAAATGGTTGATGCTCGATATAAATGTCTGGCAAGGCTTCATCATAATACACCAGCAAAACCTGACGAGCTTCTGGCCTTGTTTTTAACCACGCATAGGCTTCAATCAGTCCATCATTCCACGAACCCGCCAAACTGGTCGCAGGGGTCGCATCCTGACATAAAATGGAATAAAGTCCGGAAATTGCATTATGCACCGAGGTTGAAAACTGCGTCGGTGAAGGCGTTTGCTCGCTTAATACATCTTCTAAAATATTCAGTGTTTTTGCTTCATCGCCATATTGCGACACCCAAACAATATAATCGGCATGCTGGGTGGCTAAAGTCTGCATTGCGCTATTCAAAGCCAGCTTTGCCAAACGCGATAAGCGTCGGCGTTGCATCGCAGGAATGCGCTCTATAGCTGATAATTCTTGATCAACCAAGCTCATATTCAAGCGGGATACGTGGAGTTGCATCATCATGATCAGTGTTTAAAAGTTGATAAATTATCAGGCGCGCAATTATAGCACTGAGCCACATTTTTCACAAAAAATAACAAGCGCTGATAGGTTCAAAAAAGGAGGATGCAGCAACACTGATCCTCCTCCTTAAAACAAGAGCAACTAGATATAATATTGCGTTCTTTTCTTGGCAAATTTATCCAGTTGTTTTAAAAAGCCTTCGAAATAATCCTTCTCTTTTTCCTCAGTACGATAGCCTGCATAAAGAGTACGACGCAAACCTTCAGGTGCTACGCAGTCCAAACGCCGCGAAGTCACCCAACCCTTCTGTTCATATTCGTTCACCACCCAATCGGGTAATGCCCCAATACCACGCCCACTTGCCACCAGTTGAATCAGCATTTGAGTGAGGTCGGTGGTACGGATCTGTTTCGGCAGAATATTGGCTGGAATAAACAGACGCGACATAATGTCTAAACGGTGCTTATCCACTGGATAGGTCACCAAGGTTTCTTCTGCAAGTTCTTGCACGGTAATGTCTTTGGCACGAACCAAAGGGTGGGTATTGGATAGAACCAAACGCGATTCATACTCAAAAATCGGGAAATACTCCACCCCTTTTAACGCAATCGGGTCGGCCGTAATCAATAAATCAAATTCACCCGTCTGCAATAACTCATGCGGATTGGCCTCAAAACCTGAAGCGAAGTCCAGATCAACATCGGGATACTGTTGGCGATATTGATTTAACAACGGCATTAACCAATCGAAACAGCTATGACACTCTGAGGAAAAAGTAATACGTCCAGTTTGACCATGCACAATACGGGTGATGTCGCTTTGTGCAATTTGTACCTGCGGCAATACTTCATCAGCCAGTTTTAACAAACGCTGTCCCACATTAGAAAAGCTAACGGGACGGCTACGACGGTTCACCACCTCCACCCCAAACCACTGGTCTAACTCACGCAACTGGTGCGACAAAGCTGAAGGCGTTAAGCATAGGTCTCCCGCAGCAGCCACCAATGAGCCATGCTCTCTTAAAGCGGTTAAGGTTTTTAAATGGCGGAGTTCTAACATCTGGCGCGGCCCAATTTTTTAATCTTGATGAATACGGTATAGCTTAACCTATAAAAGTGACATTTGATTATTTTTTCTCACCTTATTTTATACTTAATTAGTTTATTTCACTTTAATATTTATGATCTACAACGAAAATATTCGCCCCATTTACAGAGAATGAAAAAATTTAAGCATTCAAATTCATAATCTTCATGATCCATGCATGAACGCTAATCGAAGTAAGGCTTTGTTTTATAACTATAGGTGCCTTCAAAGCTATCTCTTGGTCATGCGTAGATTGAAGCATAATTCCTTCAGTTTTTGAGAGGTACAACGACCGAATCCAGCCCACCAACTGTCCTATTTAACTCGTGGCTATGCATCGAACTCTTGTGATATCTCTACTTTGATATAGCGAAATCATTTGACAGCAAGCAGCATGCTCTTGTACCTGAGTTAAATTCAGCTCAAATATTGAGAACTGATGATTCTGATCTTCTATCCAAATTGAGCAAGCTAAAGCGCTGAAAAAACATAAAGCACTGGCGAGTAAAACTTCGTATAGCCCTAGTCTTCGGGCTTTTTTATGTTCCACGTGAAGCATTATGTAAATATCGAATCAAAGTCACTTGTCTCTCAAACTGGTGAGAAGCCAAACAGAACATGTAAAAACAAAAAAGCTTCCAAAATAGGAAGCTTTTTTTAAATCTTAGATTTAACCATCAATGGTGAGCTTTAAAATCTCAGCTTTGGTATAACCACGTTCTTTTAAAAGATGTTGAATGGCTTTTTTCTCATCTTGATCTTCAAGGAATTTACAGCGTTGGATCAAACGCATATCTGTCTCATACTGAAAGTTATGACGACACTCCAATTCCTTATTGGAAGGCGTAGTAAAAAAATGAAGCACAGCTAGATACTCTCTTTCATGCTGTTGAAGTGGCCCGCCTTCAACGAATACCTATCTAACACAACTGTTAAACACCCTTTGGGTAAATGATGACGAATCTCGCTCCATTATGCAAGTTTGGGCCTCTCAAATGTTCTCTCTCTACTCATCTACAGCGCTCAAAGCAGACCTTCATCATCTACCAAAGTCGATTTTAATCATGAAAATTCATCAGCTCATCCTGAGAATTCTTCATCCAATCGCCGTTGATCCGCTCGTTAGACGTTTTAAACTGTCTGGTTTAAATAGATAAAAATCATTCAATATGTCGAAGCTCGAACGTCAGAAACTTAGCCTCCCCACAGGTCATGACAAACTGCTCTTGCATTCCTGCTGTGCGCCTTGCTCAGGTGAAGTCATGGAAACCCTGATTGAATCGGGTATCGATTTTTCTATCTTTTTCTATAACCCCAATATTCATCCTGTAAAGGAATATCTGATTCGCAAAGAAGAAAATATTCGCTTTGCAGAAAAACATCATATTCCATTTATTGACTGTGATTACGACACAGATAACTGGTTTGCACGTGCCAAAGGTATGGAAAATGAACCAGAGAAAGGCATCCGTTGTACCATGTGTTTTGATATGCGGTTTGAACGTACGGCACTTTATGCAGCAGAACATGGCTTTAGTCTAATCAGCAGTTCTCTCGGTATTTCCCGTTGGAAGAACATGCAACAGATCAATGAGTGCGGGCACCGTTCTGCTTCACATTATGCAGGCATTCACTACTGGGACTACAACTGGCGCAAACATGGCGGTGCTGTACGCATGCTAGACATCAGCAAACGTGAAGAATTTTATCAACAAGAGTACTGTGGCTGCGTATATTCACTGCGGGATAGTAACCGCTGGCGTATGAGCCAAGGCCGTGAACGCATCAAACTCGGACAAAAGTTCTATTCCAATGCCATGGATCAGGACAGCTGATTTCAGCTAGCAGCCTCCACATACCAATTTTTCCAAGAGCTGGTTCCTCGCACCGCAATCGACACGGTCGGAATCAGCTTTTCTTTTAAGATCTTGGTTTGTCCAACGGCTTTGGCTAAGCGTGCTTTGACTGAATGAATGCATTCACGGTCACCAAATTCACAGCGGTCTAAGCTGGTTCCACCACAGGGCCCATTGGCCAAGCCTTTAGGACAAGTTTCAGGGCAAATATACAGGGTCTCGCCTAAACGGCATTGACCACAACTCTCACAGCCCACCACTGCATGCTTACTCAAATGTTCTGTTTTCAGTAATGCTTGTTTGGCACGCGATCGATCCCAAACATTGAAATTGAAAATAAACCGCCCCATGCCTTTGGCCAGTTTAGATTCAAATAAAGCATCGTGCATCAGATGCAGATGTTGGTATTTAATGATCTGACTTGAGGTCGCAGGCCGTGAATAATAAGCCAGCTTCGGATGAAACTCTGTACCGGTTTGCACCTGCCAAAGCGTATTCCAAAGTTGTTCACACTCAGCAAAACTCAAGTGCCGATATTCTTCAATATAACGCTCCAGGAAGCTTTGTTCTTCAGGCTGATGGCAAGCCGATAAATGCACCCCCGCAAAACCCAAATGTCGACACATTAGAATCTGTAATGCGCAGCGCACATAAACGCGATCACTTAAACCCTGTTCTTTTTCCTGTTGCAACACCTGCAACATATGCGGGGTGATCACAATGCCGGCTACTTTATGTTTCAGCATAAACTTAGCCCGTGCCAAGGTCAGTGGCATGACACAGGCTAACATTTTTTGAGCATACTGATGCTGCACTAAAAATGCATGCGCATCCTGTAAAGCAGCCATGTCATAGCCCAATTGGGTAATCACATAATCAGCCCCTGCTTTCATCTTTTTATGCAGTTTCAGATATTGCGCCTCTTTTTCCGCTTCAGCATATTTAAACGGATTAAACGCTACACCGATATGAAAACCGCCTTGGCGTTTAGCTTCCATGACAGCATTCACGGACTCCAAATAACGTGTTCGGGGTTCTAGATCATGGCTATAGTGGTGCTGTTTTAATTTATCACCCGTTAAGAGCAACAAGTTCTTTTGACCCTGTGTTTTTGCATCTTGTAAAAACTGCTCAAAGTCTTGTATATCCCGTGCCTTCCCCGAAAAGTGAATGACTTTTTCAATCTCTTGTGGATACTGTTTGGCGACTTGCAAAGGCGCTTCATCATCATCCGCATGCACCCGATCAGCCAGAGTCATAGCCGCAGGAAAACCTGCAAATTGAGCTTTCACAGGCCACTGGGCTTGGTGCGAGCTTAAGTATTCAACCAATACGCAAAATTGTTGCTGTGCAAAATATTGAGCAAGTAAGGACATCACAGGAGAAATAATCCAGAGGATTAAAAAAGAAGAATTATAGTACAAATCAAAAATAGATGACGAATCGTCTGATTATTCACCACAGCATATTCAATATTTTTTGACTCATCCTCCACCCGATGAGTGAACGCAAATATCCACCCCGGTCTGATTCATTAGTTGCAGTACCCTGCTAAAACTGAACCTGATGGTCAAATTCAAAAAAGAAGGTACTCTAACGCTCAACCACACGCCGCCCATAGCACAACATTTGTCTAGACCTCTTATTTACTACGCCGATTGACTTATTTTCGATAAGATTGTTCTTTTTTATGCTTTTCAATCGCTTAAAGACTAAGCACATTTCAGCTTTTTAAAATAAAGGCATCTTTTCAAGCTTGGACTGACTGTGTATAACAATGGACGACTCAAGGAAATGATTCGCACATAGGCAAAAGCCTGAAAAAAGCTTAAACTATGTGCCAATGAAAACAAATGATATGTCGTCCATGGCGACAACGATGAAGGTGAAGGTTGATGCCGCTCAATACCGTTGAAGAGCTAGTTGCAGATATCCGTGCAGGTAAAATGGTCATCCTGATGGATGACGAAGATCGTGAAAATGAAGGTGATTTAGTTATCGCAGCGACCCATGTTCGCGCAGAAGACATCAACTTTATGATCACCCACGCACGTGGTTTGGTGTGCTTAACGCTCAGCCGTGATCGCTGTAAACAACTGAATCTACCATTGATGGTCGATGCCAATGGCGCACAACATGGCACCAACTTCACGCTCTCCATTGAAGCGGCAGAAGGGATTTCTACAGGGATTTCGCCTGCGGAACGTGCGCATACCATTCAAACGGCTGTAGCAGCACATGCCAAACCATCAGACATCGTTCAACCTGGGCATATTTTCCCCTTGATGGCGCAGCCTGGCGGCGTTCTACACCGCGCAGGTCATACCGAAGCAGGTTGTGATTTATCTCGCCTAGCGGGTCTAGAGCCTGCATCGGTCATCTGTGAAATCATCAATGAAGATGGCACGATGGCGCGTCGTGCCGATCTTGAAATTTTTGCTGAAAAGCATGGTTTAAAAATTGGTACCATCGCGGATCTGATCCACTATCGTATGACCAATGAGCAAACGGTTGAACGGATTGATCAGCAAAGCATTGATACCGAATATGGGACGTTTGACTTATACCGTTACCGCGAATTAGGCAATCCAGATATTCACTTGGCTTTGGTGAAAGGTGAACCGAAAGAAGGGGTAACGACCGTTCGTGTCCATGGTTTCAACCCTGTTCGTGACCTGCTCAAGCTCAACAAAAAAGACGGCGAGCCAGCATGGAATCTCGACAAAGCCCTGCAAGAAATCGCAAGCAGCGATCGTGGTGTTTTAGTCTGGATTGGTCAGCGTCATTTACAAGACTTAGGCCCAGCCTTAGACAGCCTTACAGCACCAAAACCAACCAAATCCAATGCTGCTTTATCTCAGCAGTACCAAACCATTGGGGTTGGCGCACAAATTTTACGTGATTTAGGCGTAGAAAAGATGAAGCTTTTGAGCTCGCCTTTACGCTTTAATGCACTCTCTGGGTTCAATTTAGAAGTGGTGGAATATATCACCGCACATCAAACAACTTAAAAAATCATCGAGGTTGCTATGGCAATTCGCCGTATTGAAGGTATGTTACATCTCGCTAGCGAAGGCCGTTATGCGATTTTAGTGGGTCGTTTTAATAGTTTTGTTGTCGAACATCTATTAGAAGGTGCAATTGATACATTGAAACGTCATGGTGTATCAGAGGATAATATCACTGTTGTTCATGCACCAGGCGCGTGGGAACTTCCTGTCGTGGCTAAAAAATTAGTGGCGTCTGAACGCTTCGATGCCATCATTGCACTGGGTGCTGTGATTCGTGGTAGCACGCCTCACTTCGACTTTGTTGCAGGTGAATGTGCCAAAGGTTTAGGCGTAGTTGGCCTAGAATCTGGTCTTCCAGTGATTAATGGTGTATTGACTACGGATAGTATTGAACAAGCGATTGAACGCTCGGGTACAAAAGCAGGTAATAAAGGCGGCGAAGCTGCTCTTACTGCAATTGAAATGGTTAACTTGTTAAAGGCTATTTAACGCTATGTCGCAAACATTGCAAGCAACTTATGCAGCAAAACGTAAAGCACGTCGCTTTGCTGTACAAGGAATTTACGAATGGCAAATGAGCCACAATCCAGTCCATGAGATTGAAGCACGTACGCGTGTGGAAAATGCCATGCACAAAGTGGATCTGAGCTATTATCATGAATTGTTAACCCAAGTGGTTGCCAATCATGAAGCATTGGATGCGCTCTTAATCCCTGTGCTTGATCGCGAAGTTTCTGCGCTTGACGGCGTTGAACTTGCGACCCTTCGTTTAGGCGCATATGAACTCAAGGAACATCTTGAAATTCCATATCGCGTGGTTTTAGACGAAGCGATCGAGCTTGCTAAACATTTTGGCGGTGCAGACAGCCATAAATACATCAATGGTGTATTAGATCGTTTAGCAACAACTTTACGTGCAGCAGAAAAGCAACAAGCGAACTCACAGTAGTAGATTTGTTGTATGGCTGAGTTTTCGATCATTGATACCTATTTTAATCGTAAGAGTCCTCATTCTGTCGATTTAGGCGTCGGTGACGACTCAGCCTTGCTCACCCCACCACCGCAGCAACAATTGGTCATTTGTGCCGATACCTTGGTTGCTGGACGCCACTTCCCGCTTGATACCAGCCCACATGCGATTGGCTGGAAATCTGTCGCGGTCAATTTATCTGATATCGCCGCAATGGGCGCGAAACCTCAGAGTATTTTATTAGCCTTGAGCTTACCCCAAATTGATCATGACTGGCTCAAAGGCTTTAGTCAGGGGTTATATGATTGCTGTGATCAATTTGGCGTGAGTTTAATTGGTGGAGACACCACCCAAAGCCCACATCTCACCATTTCCGTGACTGCACTGGGCTGGGTTGATATCGGTCAAGCCGTCACCCGTTCTGCCGCGCAAGTGGGTGATTTGATTTGTGTCAGTGGTACGGTCGGCGATGCTGCTTTTGCCTTGCAACACTTGGGGCACCCTCTCCAGCAACGTTTAGACTACCCCACCCCACGCTGTGAACTGGGTCAAGCACTCAAAGGTTTGGCGCATAGTATGATTGATGTGTCGGATGGCTTAGCACAAGATCTCGGTCATATTTTAAAAGCATCCCATGTGGGCGCGACCCTACAACTTGATCAGTTGCCAATCAATACCGCTCTACAAGATGTAACACGAGAACAACAATGGCAATATGCTTTGGCGGGTGGCGATGACTATGAATTATGCTTTACAATAAGCCCGCAGAATTATGAAAAACTTTTGCAACAACAAAACCATAGTAGCATCAGTGTCATTGGAAAAATTGATGCCAAAAGTGGTCTACGTTTTCAACAAAATGGCTTAGACCATTCCTTGCAATTTAATGGATATCAACACTTTGCATAAGCCCCCTATCCTCTTTCGTCAGATGTCTTGGTACGACCGTTGCATCGTGTTTTGCGGTGTAGGGTTTGGCTCAGGGCTAGCACCTAAAGCACCGGGTACCTTTGGTTCTGCCTTCGCGCTGCTGTTTGTCCCGATTTGGCTTGCAATTGGTTTATCTAACACCATTATTGCCATATTCCTTATGTCTCTCATGGGTATTTATATCTGTGGACATACTGCCAAAGTGATGGGCGTACATGATGATGGGCGTATTGTCTGGGATGAGTTTGCGGGACAGTCCATCACCCTTTTACCTGTTCTATATTTAGGGCAAATGAATTGGCTCTGGCTAGTGCTGGGTTTTGTTTTATTTCGTATTTTTGATGTATGGAAACCGTGGCCGATTCGTGTCATTGACCAAAAAGTCGAGGGTGGTTTTGGCATTATGCTCGATGACCTGATTGCAGGGCTATGGGCTGCGCTTTGTATTTGGATTTATTTTTATTTTACTGTGGCTTAGGCCATTTTTAGGATTACAACATGTCAACGACTGTTATTATTCTTGCTGCAGGTAAAGGAACACGTATGCGTTCTTCTTTACCCAAAGTACTACAACCACTTGCAGGACGTCCTTTACTTGGTCATGTCATCGACACTGCAAAAAAATTAAATGCAGCCAATATTATTACAATTTATGGGCACGGCGGAGCACGAGTTCAAGAAACGTTTACTCATAAAAAGATTGAATGGGTGGAACAAGCAGAGCAACTCGGAACTGGCCATGCGGTGCAAATGACACTCCCTGTCCTTCCACAGGAAGGCAGCTCACTGATTTTATCAGGCGATGTACCTTGCATCTCTCAAAGCACGCTACAAAAATTACTCAATGCAACTGCCGAGACAGGCATTGGTCTAGTGACTTTAACTTTAGCCGATGCAACAGGTTATGGGCGTATAGTGCGTGAGAATGGTCAGATTCAGGCGATTGTTGAACATAAGGATGCGACCACAGAGCAGCACCAGATTAAAGAAATTAATACAGGTATTTACTGTGTCAGCAATGCCAAATTGCACGAATGGTTACCTAAACTCAGCAATAACAATGCGCAAGGTGAATATTACCTGACTGATATTGTAGCAATGGCCTTAGCTGATGGGATGCAAGTCGCATCGGTTGAGCCGGAACAAGCCTTCGAAGTTGAAGGAGTCAATGATCGCATTCAGCTTGCCGCATTAGAACGTCAATTTCAAACCGATCAAGCCAAAAAGCTGATGCAGCAAGGTGTGCATCTGATTGACCCTAGTCGCTTTGACCTGCGTGGCAATTTAACAGTGGGGCAAGACGTCCGCATCGACATCAATGTGATTGTTGAAGGCGAATGTGAATTCGGCGACCATGTAGAAATTGGTGCAGGTTGTATCATCAAAAACACCAAGATCGCAGCAGGTACAAAAGTTCAGCCGTATAGCCTCTTTGATAACGCTATGGTCGGTGAAGATGCACAGATTGGTCCTTTTGCTCGTTTACGTCCAGGTGCGAAACTGGCTGCTGAAGTGCATATTGGTAACTTCGTTGAAGTCAAAAATACCAGCATTGGCCTTGGCTCAAAAGCTAACCACTTTACCTATTTAGGTGATGCTGAAATTGGTACAGGCTCGAACATTGGTGCAGGTACCATTACCTGTAATTATGATGGTGCAAATAAATTTAAAACCATCATTGGTGATGCTGCATTTATTGGTTCCAACAGCTCATTGGTTGCACCTGTCACGATTGGCAATGGGGCAACCGTCGGGGCTGGCTCCACCATTACCCGTGATGTTGCAGAGAATAGTTTAGCGGTAGAACGCTCTAAGCAAGTTGCAAAAGAAAACTATCAACGTCCACAAAAGATGAAGAAATAAGAGGATTAGATTATGTGCGGTATTGTCGGTGGCGTTGCAGAACGTAGTATTACCAATATTTTAATTGAAGGTTTAAAGCGCCTTGAATATCGTGGCTATGACTCTGCGGGTTTAGCGCTGGTCAATCAAGGTCAAGTTTTACGCGAAAGACGTGTCGGTAAAGTTTCAAATTTAGAAGAAGCCGTTAATCAATCCAATATTCTCGGTTCTCTGGGTATTGCGCATACCCGTTGGGCAACCCATGGTAAACCCACTGAAGATAATGCACATCCGCACATTTCTGGCGATGTTGCTGTAGTCCATAATGGCATTATTGAAAACTATCAAGAACTTAAAGATGATCTTGAAGCTTTAGGCTATGTATTTACCTCACAGACCGATACCGAAGTGGTCGCTCACTTGGTTAAGGATGCCTTAAAGTCAACTCCAAGCTTGCTGGAAGCTGTGCAACAAGTCGTGCCTCAACTTAAAGGGGCTTATGCACTAGGTATCGTACATACCGACCATCCCGATGAACTCATTACCGTGCGTGAAGGTTCACCTTTGGTGATTGGGGTCGGCATTGGTGAAAACTTTATCAGTTCAGATCAATTGGCTTTATTGCCTATTACCAATCGTTTTATTTACCTTGAAGAAGGTGATATTGCTCGTTTAACCCGCAATAGCATTGAAGTTTTTGTCGCTGGTCAACGGGTCGAGCGCCCAATCAAAGAATTAGATGCTGCCGTCAGCAATGCATCTAAAGGTGAATATAAGCACTACATGCTCAAAGAAATTTATGAGCAACCTGAAGCAATTCAACAAACCATTTCTCAAGCCCTAGATGGCAATGCACTGCGTGAAGACTTTCTTGCCAATGCAGTTGCTGATTTCCAAAAAATTCAGCAAATCCAAATCATTGCCTGTGGGACCAGCTACCATGCGGGGATGATTGCCAAATATTGGTTTGAACAACTGATTGATCTACCGTGCCAAGTAGAAATTGCGAGCGAATTCCGCTATCGCAGCCCTGTCATTGTCAATCACACGCTTTATGTTTGCATTTCACAGTCTGGTGAAACCGCTGACACTTTAGCCGCACTGCGTGATACCCAAAAGCGTGCTGCAGCAAAAGGTGCTGACATTACCACCATGACTATTTGTAATGTCGCAACATCGTCTATGGTACGTGAGACCAATCATAGCTTGCTTACACTGGCGGGTCCTGAGATTGGTGTAGCATCGACCAAGGCATTTACCACACAGCTTGCAGCACTCATGTTATTGGTCCTAAAAATTGGTACGATCAAAAATAGCATTTCTGTACAACATGTGGCTGAGATTACGGCTGAACTTTGGCATACCCCTAAAGTGATTTTAGATACCTTACGTAATGACCCTGAAATTTTACGTTTATCTGAACTTTTCGTAGAGAAGCAGCACTGCTTATTCTTAGGTCGTGGCACGAATTTCCCGATCGCACTGGAAGGGGCGTTGAAACTCAAAGAGATTTCATATATCCATGCTGAAGGCTATGCCGCAGGTGAACTTAAACATGGTCCTCTCGCTTTAGTCGACAATGACATGCCTGTGGTGATTCTCGCACCGAAAGATGACATGCTCGATAAACTCAAATCGAATATGGAAGAGGTTCAAGCCCGTGGTGGTGAACTCTTTGTCTTTGCCGATGAAAATAGCGGCATTAAAGCCAAAGACCGTCAGCATGTGGTTTATGTACCAAGCATTAGCCCAATACTGGCGCCAATTGTTTATAGCGTGCCTGTACAACTGTTGTCTTATCATGTTGCGGTCCTTCGAGGAACGGATGTCGATCAGCCTCGAAACTTAGCTAAATCGGTCACCGTAGAATAATTATTTAAATAAAGGCTGGGAATCCAGCCTTTATTCTTTGTCTAAATAGAGAATCGCATATGTCGCAACTTACCTGCTTTAAAGCCTATGATATTCGTGGCAAGCTCGGGACAGAGCTGAATGAAGAAATTGCCTATAAAATTGGCCGTGCATATGGACAAATTTATCATCCCAAAACCGTGGTCATCGGTTGTGATATTCGTTTAACCAGTGAAGGTCTCAAACAAGCCACCATTCAGGGCTTAAATGATGCTGGGGTGGATGTCCTTGATCTTGGTATGACAGGTACAGAAGAGGTTTACTTTGGTGCATTTCATCTCGATGTTCAAGGCGGTATTGAGATCACGGCGAGCCACAACCCGATGGACTATAACGGCATGAAATTGGTCCGCGAAAATGCACGTCCGATTGGAGCGGATTCAGGGTTAAAAGAAATTCGCTTGTTGGCTGAATCAGGCAACTTTAATGAAGTTACAGCCAAAGGCAAAACTGAAAAATACCATATTCTGCCTGAATATATCGATCATTTAATGTCGTATATTGATCCTGCCAAAATTCGCCCACTTAAATTGGTCATGAATGCGGGCAATGGCGCGGCTGGTCATGTGGTTGATGCCATTGAAGCAAAATTTAAACAGTTCAATATGCCTGTTGAATTTGTCAAAATTCACAACGATGCCGATGGCACCTTCCCTAATGGTATTCCCAACCCGATTTTAGTTGAAAATCGTGACAGTACCCGTAATGCCGTGATTGAACATCATGCAGATATGGGTATCGCTTGGGATGGTGACTTCGACCGCTGTTTCCTGTTTGATGAAAAAGGACAGTTCATTGAAGGTTATTATATTGTTGGCCTTTTAGCACAAGCCTTCTTACTGAAACAATCAGGCGAAAAAATTGTCCACGACCCACGTCTGATTTGGAACACTTTTGATGTTGTAGAGAAATATCAAGGCATCTCTGTTCAGTCGAAATCAGGACATTCCTTTATTAAAGACAAAATGCGTGAACACAATGCCGTTTATGGCGGTGAAATGTCTGCACACCATTATTTCCGCGATTTTTCTTATTGCGATAGTGGAATGATTCCATGGTTGTTGGTTGTTTCTGTAATGTCTGAAACTGGACAATCTTTGTCCTCATTGGTTGAAGAGATGATCACTAAATTCCCTTGCTCTGGCGAAATCAATTTTAAAGTTCAAGATACCCAAGTCACAATTCAAAAGATTTTTGATCATTTTGCAGATCAAAATCCTTCTATTGACCGTACTGATGGTGTAAGCCTAAACTTTGAAAGCTGGCGTTTAAATGTACGTGCTTCAAATACTGAACCGCTCTTACGCTTAAACATTGAAAGTCGCGCCGATCAAAACCCAAAACCAATGCAAGCCTACGTGGATGAACTCACACAACTCATTCAAGGTTAATTTTCTTTTGACCTAAATAAAAAACCATTCAACCCGTAAAGCGTTGAATGGTCTTTTTAATTTAAATATCTTAAAACCGACAATAATTAAAATAATGAGCGGTCTAAAGGAATTTCCACACCTATTGAAACTCCCGCATCTTGACCATAGACATCAGAATCACTCACCCATCCATTCAGTTTCAATGGCGCATTTGGTTTTAAGTAATGTGTCCAAGTAAGATCTAAAGCTTTAATTTCATCTTTTTGAGTAAATGCCTGATTATTTATCGAATTTGATTGATTAACTTTTGCCACCATTGCTCGCCCATTTAAGCGATTCATAACATCAAAGCGAATGTCTCCACCGAGACTTAGCATTTGACCATCCCCACCCATGGCATGCCCTAACGGGAAGCCGTGTTGGTAATAACCATCCTTATAGTTACGATGTTCATAAGAAATACCAAGCACATCACGATTGGTTCGAGTATCTGCCCATTCCGTATATAATTGAAATGGCATATTATTGAATTGTGAAGAATAATCGACACCTGCTAAATACATTTTTTTTGAAGGAAGAAGCCCAGCTTCATCTTCACCTACATATTGCCCATAAAGGCTAATCGGCACACCAGTCCAGCGGTTTAAATTAAGGCGTGCATCAAAACCTGCTATTTGATTAGACTTATCTAGAGCACCATCATCAAAGTTGTCATTACCTTTAATCGCATTCCATAATGAGTCAAAACTTTCTGACCGCCCCTCACCTCCCCATTGAAGAATTCGAGAAGCACCAAGCTCCAAGTACGGCAATGGCTGTGCAGTTAAACGAAATCCTAATAATTTGGCATCTGGAATTGCATGGTAATCATCTAATTGACCTGCAAAGGCTTGATATTGCCAAGGACCAATCCATGACAGCCACTTTGTTTCAAATGCTTGTTGTTCAGCACGCTGCATGGTCAATCCATACACTGGACGGCTTGCATCACCACGGATTAAGCTACCCTCATGTCCAGGACCCCAATAGGTAGGGATTTGACCAGCAATCAACCATTGATTCCATAATTTACCCGCAATATACGAACCTTCTACATTTACATCTTGCCCATGATCAATGATTGGATCTTTTTCAGCATTGACTCGCAGTCTTGCATCCCACTGCTTTCCACCTGCATTCAATTCAAGCGCCGCTTGATATTGCGATTTTTGCTCATCTGCAAATTTTTGCGGGATATTTTGTGGATCTGTTTCAGCAAATAAAGCCAACTTAGTAGAGGTATTTTCTGCTTCTAAATTTGCCATAACCGAATTGATAACTTTCTGCTGAGCATTATTTTCAATTTTGGCAGTAGATAATGCACGCTGAATTTCTTCACCACTCAATGGCCAAGTCGAAGTGCTAATTTGGATCACACCTTGTTGGTTTAGCCAATTTAGATCTGTACGTAGATCATTATTATTCAAAATGATCCCTTGAGCGTAAACCGGCAGAGCTAGAGAAGAAAAAATCGCAAGTGATAAAACTCTAAGGGTTTGATATTTCATATATTATTTCAATCAATTTATCTTTCACATATGATAACGATTTTTTTCAAATAAAAGATAAGATCTATTATTATTTTTGCACAATCAATACACGACTCAATATTTAAGCAAAATAGTTAGAAGTATGGCAAATACAAAATTCGCCACACTGTCTTTAATGAATTTACACACTAAATTTAAATCTTAGTTGTATCCATTCGGATTTTGCTTTTGCCAGTTCCAGCTATCCTTCAACATATCTTCTAAACCATATTGAGGCTGCCAATCTAACTCAGCGACAGCACGGGCATTATCAGCAAATGAGGTTGCAACATCACCTTCTCGACGAGGTACATATTCAAAAGGTATATCAATACCATTTACCCTCTCAAAAGTATCTCGAATTTGTTTTACTGAAATCCCATTGCCTGTACCAATATTCCAAGCGCGGCATCCTTGCGTTTTTAAACGATGATTCAATGCGCATAAATGTGCATTGGCCAAATCAACCACATGAATATAATCACGAACACCTGTACCATCCACCGTGTCATAATCATTGCCAAAAATTGACAACTTATCACGACGGCCGACTGCCACCTGTGTGACATAAGGCATCAAATTATTGGGTATCCCTTGTGGGTCTTCACCAATTTGACCACTTTGATGTGCCCCTACCGGGTTAAAATAACGCAGCAATCCAATTGACCAGCGCTCATCTGCAGTCGATAATTTCTCAAGTAATTGCTCGACAATCAGTTTGGTATAGCCATAGTTATTACTTGGCATACCTGTAGGCATGGTTTCATTCAAGGGTGAAATATTGGCTTCATCATAGACTGTTGCAGATGAACTAAAGACCAACTTAAAGACTTGAGCACGCTCCATCGCTTTAACCAAGCTAATTGAACCCGAGATATTATTTTCAAAATATTTTAGTGGCTCTTTTTGGCTTTCACCCACAGCTTTTAAGCCTGCAAAGTGAATCACTGCATCAATAGAATGATGCTGAAAAATTTGATCTAAAATTTGCTGATCGAGAATATTACCTTCAACAAAATCTAATTTTTTAGCTGCCAAGGCTTGAACACGTGCTAAAGATTCGACAGAACTGTTGGATAAATTGTCCAGTACAACAACGTCATGCCCTGCGCTCAAAAGTTGAATACAAGTATGTGAACCAATATAACCTGCACCACCTGTTACTAAAATTTTAGCCATTGGTTTTTCCTAATAATATGTGTAGTAAGCCTTGCGTTGATCCATCTAAATCCGAAATATCCTTTCGATCACCATTTAATATTGGAAGTAGCTGATTGGCAATTTCTTTGCCTTTTTCTACACCCCATTGATCAAACGGGTTAATATTCCAAAGCACTGACTGTACAAAAACTTTATGTTCATACATTGCAATCAACATTCCCAAACTATATGGATTTAGCTCTTGCAATAAAATGGTTGAACTTGGTTGATTGCCTTCATATTGTTTATATTCCGGCAAATCTTGTACTTCTTGTTGATTTAAAGCTTGATTACCAAATGCCAGTAAGCGCGATTGAGCCAAACAATTGGATAAGGCCAAATGATGCTGTTCTACCAGCGCCTCTGCATTATCGACATAGGTAAATTGTTGGGCCTGATAGCGCTGCACTGGCGCAATGAAATCACAACTCACTGCTTGGCTGCCTTGATGCAGCAATTGGTAAAAAGCATGCTGTGCATTCGGTCCCACTTCCCCCCATATAATCGGGCAAGTATCCCAGTCCACTTTTTTACCATTACGCTGAATCGATTTACCATTGGATTCCATTTCCAACTGCTGCAAATAAGAGGCGAAATATTTCAAACGTCCATCATAGGGCAGTACTGCATGGGTCTGAATATCAAGGAAATTATTATTCCACGCACCTAATAAGCCCATTAATACAGGAATATTCTGTTCGAAAGGTGCCGTCTGAAAATGCTGGTCTACCGCATATGCGCCAGCTAGTAGTTGTTTAAAGCCATCAACTCCAATTGTCAGTGCAATCGGTAAACCAATACATGACCAAAGTGAATAGCGACCGCCGACCCAATCCCAGAGCAAAAATTGGTTTTCGGCTGCAATACCCCATTCTGTCATTTTATTTGCTTTGGTGGATACGCCAATAAAATGATGCTTTAAAATTTGTGATTCTTGTCCAAGTGCTTTTTCAAGCCATAAACGCACTGTTTGCGCATTAGATAAGGTATCAATGGTCCCGAACGATTTTGAAGAAATAATAAACAGCGTGGTTTCGGGACGAAGTTGATGCAATAAATCCGAAAGCTGACTACCATCAATGGTCGAAACAAAATGTACATTGAGTGGCTTATATGTGGATTTTTTGAAATCAGATAAGGCATGACTCACCATCAGTGGTCCTAAATCTGACCCTCCAACACCAATATTCACCACATTTTGAATGACTTCGCCAGTTGCACCGCGGCACTGACCCGCATGAATTTTTTCTACCAAAGCATACATACGCTCAAGTTGTGTATGCACTTGTTTTGCTAATTCAGGATGAGACTGATCATCTTTAGGTAACCGTAGCGCCCAATGCATGGCTGCACGCTGTTCGGTATAGTTAATTTCTTCAGTAGAAAATAAACGCTTTATCCACGACGTTAAATCTTGTGTTTGTGCCCACTGGACTAGATTTTTGACAACGGGCTGATTGACTCTATGTTTACTAAAATCAAAAACCGCCGGCTCTAAAGTCACAGAGAATTTTTCGAATCGCTGAGGGTCCTCAGCAAAGAGTTCTGTTAAATGCCTATTTTCAAATTCAGCTTTTAAACCATGAAGTCCGCCTACAACTGAATCTACATGTTCGACCGTATAGGGTTGATTTTTAATAGCCATTAGCGTCCTACCCCCATATATGCAAAACCTTGAGACTTCACATATGCTGGATCATAAATATTGCGCCCATCCAAAATAAGCGGATGCTGCATGGTTTTAAGCAATTCTGTATAATCTGGACTCCAATATTGTTTCCATGCAGTCAATAAACACAAAGCATGTGCATCTTGCACTGCCTCATATTGCTCTATGCAATATATAAGATCAGGTCGCTCACCATATATTTTTTTAATTTCATCCAAGGCTTGAGGGTCATGTAATTTAACTTTTACACCTTGAGCCCATAGTGCTGCCAACATGGCATGAATAGGAGATTGTCGGGTACTGGACGTTTTCTCTTTAAATGCAGCGCCCCATATCGCAACAGTTTTCCCTTTTAAATCACCATGATAATAATTCCATAATTTACGGAATAAAACTTCTTTTTGCTGCTCATTAATTTCCCAAACTTGTGCAAGGAGTTGGCTATTTGCACCCACACCTGACACCGTATGCGTTAGAGTCTGAATATCATGTGAAAAGTTTTCTCCACCAAAACCAGCCCCCGGATAGAGATAAGATCCTCCAATACGGTTATCTGCAGCCATCCCCTGACGAACTGACTCAATATCAATGCCTAATTTCTCAGCAACCACTGCCAAGTCATTGATATAACTAATTCGTGTCGCCAACATGCCGGAGATACTCAACTTGGTAAATTCGGCATCTACAATGGGCATAAATAAATATTGCTGCTGACGTGGAAATAAAGGACGTAAGAGTTCCTTAATTTTAATTTGAGCAGCATCTGATGCAGACCCAACAATCAGCTGTTTGGCTTGGGCAAAGCTTTGTAAAGCGTTTCCTTCCTGAATCATGTCGGGTAAGTAGACCCACTCATCTTCATGCAAAATTTTTACAAATTTTTCTGTCCCATGCAGTCCTAAAGTAGACGCATTGATCATCAGTTTAGGGTGAATAATGGGACGAGACTTTAATTGTTTTAATATCTCAATCGATTGAGTTTCTTCAGCTGGGTTAAAACTGAAGAAATAGGCATCTGCATCTAATGGAATATCATTAAAATCGCAGTATTTTAAAAAACTACTTTGTTGTTTGTTGAGTAGATTTTTTACAGCTTCATCTTGGATATACATTTGTTCGCTTTCATACGTTTTCAGTGGTTCATACCAAAAAACGTGATGACCGCATTCTGCTAGCAAAGCAGCAAATACACCTGAAAAGAGTGTTTGTCCAAATACTGCAACCTTCATATCAATCTCTTTTTATAGTTTTAGTTCTTTGATCAGCGCTTTAAATTCTTCACCTAATTTTGGATGGTCTACGCCATAATGTAAAACCGCTTTGAGATAGCCCAATTTACTGCCGCAATCAAAGGTTTGCCCTTTCATGCGATAAGCTTCCACCGTATCGGTCGCTTGCAAAGCTGCAATTGCATCGGTCAGCTGAATCTCATTACCTGCCCCTTTCGGCGTGTTCTCAAGTAATTGCATAATTTTGGCAGGTAAAATATAGCGACCCACTACCGATAAATTTGATGGTGCAGTGCCAACGGCGGGTTTTTCCACGATACCTTGCATTCGAATGCTATGCCCTTCGGCAGGTATAGAAGCTACATCCACAATACCGTATTGATCTACCAAATGATCAGGTACAGCTTCCACCATAATTTGTGATGCATTGGTTTCATCAAAACGTTGAATCATTAAACTCAAATCATTGGTTTCCGATGAGTCTTTAACAAGAACATCTGGTAATAGCACAGCAAAATCATCATCACCTACTACAGCTTTTGCACACAGTACAGCATGACCTAAACCAAGTGGCTGTGGTTGACGCACACTGATTACACTCACATGTGGCGGTAAAATTTCAGTGATTTCTTTGAGTAAATCAAATTTCTTTTTATGTTCTAGAGTTGTTTCAAGCTCAAAGTTACGATCAAAGTAGTTTTCAATCGAAGCTTTTGAAGAATGGGTAACAAGAATAATCTGTTCAATGCCAGCAGCAACTGCTTCTTTTACAACATATTCAATGGCTGGACGGTCAACCACTGTGACCATTTCTTTGGGAATAGACTTGCTCGCAGGTAAAAAACGTGTACCAAGGCCTGCGACTGGGAGAATGGCTTTTTTGATCATTACAAATAGTTCACTAATAAAAAATTATGACTTGATTTCATCTTTAATTTTTTCAGGATCATTTCCTTGAAATAAAGAAGGGCCAACATGACCCGGTGCATTAATACCTTCTCGTTTGGTCATTACAGCGACTGTTTTGAACATGATTTTAAAGTCAACCAAAGTATTATGGTTATCTACATACCATACATCGCATTTAAAACGTTCTTCATAATCAAGTTCATTTCGACCACTTACCTGTGCTAGGCCTGTCATACCGGGTTTAACTTCCAGACGACGAGCTTGTTCTGGTGAATATAATGCTACAAAGTCTTTAAGCATAGGACGTGGACCAACAATACTCATATCCCCTTTTAAGACGTTTATGAGTTGTGGCATTTCATCTAAACTTGTAGAACGCAATTTTTGTCCAAACGGTGTTATACGCTGTTCATCTGGTAAGGGATTCCCTTCTTTATCCATTGCATCTTTCATCGACCGGAACTTAATCATTTTAAAAAGTTTACCATCTTTACCAGGACGCTCTTGTAGAAAAAGTACTGGTGAGCCCAAATTTTTTTTTACTTTATAAGTAACCCAAATAAAAATTGGTAAAAGCAAGATCAGCGCTGTAGTTGCAATAACAATATCTACAAGACGTTTCATAATAGAACCTAATTCCTATTTACTTAATTGCACTTCTTCTATGAGATTAAAAATTTTCTTCATCGCAATTTGTTCTGAATAATTTTCAATTAAAACTTTACGCGAAGAAGAGAATTTTTGTGTATTAAAATTTTGATTAATATTTAAAAATAGTTTAGCCAAAATTTGAGGTTCACCTGCAGGAACATTCCAACCTAAATTATGCTGTTGAATCATTGATGATACTTCTGACTCTACACCCATAATTGCTAAAAGAGGTTTATCAGCCGCCATAGAGTAATAAGCTTTACTAGGAACACCTAAACCATACATATCTTCGGCAAGAGTCACAATTGCAATATCTCCTGCATTTAACCCATCTGATTTTTTTGATGGATCTAAGCTGCCAATATATTGAATATTTTGATCATTGAGTTGGGCTATTTGATTTTTAAGCTCATCTTCATATGCCCCACCACCAATAAATAACACTTTAGGCCTTTGGCCAACTGGTATCAACTCTAAAGCATCAATGATGTTTTTTATTCCTTGGACACGCCCAATATTACCAAAAAAATAAAAAATAGGTGCCTCACTTTGCCATCCCAAAGTTTCTAAAATCTTATTTTTATTTTTTTCTTGAACTTCGATGTCATGATGATCGATCCAATTTTGAATAATAATTGAATCTGAAATAGAAACTTTCACATCTATCAAATCCTTCATATCCTTACCGATAACAATACGTTTATCAGCTTCAGCATAAAATTTATTAAAGAAAAACTTTAAGATTTTGTAAAAAATATTATTCTGCTTTAGAACCTTAGCCGCTATAAGATTTTCTGGAAAAACATCATGTACAAGCAAGATCCATTTAAATTTTTTTATCTTTTTAGCAATATAAACGACGGGCAATAAAAAAATAGGGTTCGTCCCCGTAAAAACAACCTCTCCCTTTCCAATATGCTGTAAGATTTTAATGAAAAATTTAAATGAAATCACCAACTCAAAAAATAACCTCTGAATGAGCTTTTTCTTATTCAGGTTGACATCAGCAACTAAAATAGCATCTTCAATCTTATGTATAGGATCTTCCTTTACAAGGATCTGCAGATTATCTCCATACTGCTGCTTTAAATTTTTATGTAACTTATGGAATAAATACCCAGTCGTATTTTGGCTAGGAAGAATATATTCCGAGATCAAAAAAATTTTTTTCATGCCAACCTGCCTCACTTAGTATTTTTTCCAAATTACACGATTAACATAATCTGTATAACTCAGAACAATACGAGCCACTTTTTCACTTACATTCGGCATGCTGTAATCAGCAACCAAACGCAATAAGCGCTGTTCATCACGCAGCTGACTGTTAATAATTGCCAAACCTTGCAATACACGCTCAGCTGTTAAACCCACCATCATTACCGCAGCCTCTTCCATACCTTCAGGGCGTTCATGCGCTTGACGCAAATTCAAGGCAGGGAAGTTTAAAATTGAGGACTCTTCATTAATCGTTCCACTATCAGACAACGTCGCCTTTGCAGACAGCTGCAATTTATTATAATCACTGAAACCTAGCGGCTTTAATAGCTGTACTAATGGATGGAATGAAACCCCCATTTGCTCGATTCGTTTGCGAGTTCGTGGATGTGTAGAAACAATAACTGGATAATTATATTGTTCTGCCACCGCATTCAGCATATCCACCAAATCTAAAAAGTTTTGATCAGAGTTGATGTTTTCTTCACGATGAGCACTGACAACAAAATACTGATGCTCTGTTAGATTAAGCTGCTCAAGTACATTTGACGACTCAATTTTATGTTTATAGAAGTTTAAAACCTCAAACATCGGACTGCCTGTTTTAATCACCAGATCAGCAGGTAAACCTTCGGCAAGCAGATAATCACGTGCAATCGTACTATAGGTTAAATTGATGTCAGCGGTATGGTCGACAATACGTCTATTAATTTCTTCTGGAACACGCATATCAAAGCAGCGGTTTCCTGCTTCCATATGGAATGTCGGAATCTTACGACGTTTTGCTGGAATAACAGCCGTACAACTATTTGTATCACCTAAAACCAGCAATGCTTCAGGCTGTACCTCTTCCAATACTTTATCTACAGCAATAATCACATTACCAATGGTTTCTGCACCTGTTGTGCCCGCAGCATTCAAAAAATAGTCAGGTTTGCGTATACCAAGATCAGTAAAGAAAATTTCATTTAATTCATAATCATAATTCTGCCCAGTGTGCACAATGATATGGTCAAAATATTGATCACACACAGCCATCACACGTGACAAACGAATAATTTCCGGGCGAGTTCCAACAACCGTCATTAATTTTAATTTTTTCACAAAAATAACTCTTTAATTAGAAAGCGGCATTGCAAAAGTATCTGGTTTAGCACGGTCAAATATTTCATTTGCCCAAAGCATAACGACCATTTCGTCTTCACCGATATTGGTAATATCATGTGTCCAGCCAGGTACTGTTTCTACAATACGAGGCTCTGAACCAGTGGTTTCTAACTCGTAGTACTCACCAGTTGAAATATGCTTGAATTTAAATAATGCCTTACCTTTAATCACTAAGAATTTCTCAGTTTTAGTATGATGGTAATGCCCGCCACGTGTAATTCCTGGATGTGCCGTGAAATATGAAAATTGACCTGCATCTGGTGTCTTCAGCATTTCCACAAAAACGCCACGCTCATCACCATATTTAGGCACGGTATAATCAAACTGAGCTGGTTTTAAGAAACTTAAATACGTTGAATACAATGCTCGAGTCAGACCAACCCCAACTTGATCTGTCATCAATGTTTCTCTTGATGCTTTAAAACCACGAATAGTTTCGGCAAGCTTTCTAACAGTAATATTATATTCAGGTTGAATTTTAAAGCTTTCATTTGCTTGATATTTATTATTTAAAATATCCCAAATTGTTTCAATAACATCATCAATATACACCAAACGAATTACAGCATTTTCATCATTAATTTGTATTGGCAGATCATTGGCAATGTTATAGCAAAAGGTTGCAACAGCTGAGTTATAATTTGGTTTTGACCATTTACCAAAAATATTAACCATACGAGAAATATAAATTGGATTGCCATTTTGCTGATTTAATTTATGAAGGGCTTGCTCACCGCCGAGTTTACTTTTGCCGTAAACATTGTCTCTTTCAGCCTGAATAGAAGACGAAAGGATGATAGGTGTCTGTTTTTGATTTTGACGCAAAATTTCGCAAATTGATTCTGTAAGTGAAACATTGCCTTCAATGAACTCTGAATCATGCTGCGGGCGATTCACACCTGCTAAATGTACGATCCAATCTGCATCTAGAACCATATGCTCTAATTGCTGAGCAGTTGAATCTCGATACAGTTTCAATACTTCAACTTCAGGCTTTTCGGCTAAAAATTGGATTAAATTTTTGGCAACAAAACCATTTGCGCCTGTAACTAAAATTTTCATGTTATGCCTCAGGATCAATATATTGACCTTGCGTTAAGGCACGAACAAACTCTAGTTTAAGCAATAGCTTCTTCATGCCTTCTACATCTAAACGCTCTGTATTATGCGAATTATAGTCTTCAAGCTGGGTAATTTTTAAATCACCATTTTCTACATATTTAGCATAGTTCAGATCCCGCTGATCTGCAGGAACACGGAAATAGTTGCCCTGATCAAATGCGACTGCCATTTCTTCACGGCTTAATAGAGCTTCATAGGCTTTTTCACCATGACGTGTACCCATAATGACAATTGGATGTTCGGGGACATTTAATAGCTGCGTTAAAGACTGTGCTAAAACTTCAATAGTAGCAGCTGGTGCTTTCTGTACAAAAATATCACCATTCTCTCCATGCTCAAAAGCATAAAGAACCAAATCCACTGCATCGTCCAAGGTCATCATAAAACGTGTCATGTTTGGATCGGTAATAGTGAGTGATTTTCCTTGACGGATTTGATCTACAAATAACGGAATAACTGAACCGCGGGAAGCCATTACGTTACCGTAGCGTGTACAGCAAATCGTGGTATCTAAGTTTTCTAAATTACGTGATTTAGCCACAATGACTTTTTCCATCATTGCTTTAGAAATACCCATTGCATTGATTGGATAAACGGCTTTGTCTGTACTTAAACATACAATGCGTTTCACACGGTTTTGTATCGCAGCTTCTAATACATTTTCAGTACCAATAACATTGGTTTTTACTGCTTCCATTGGGTGGAATTCACATGATGGAACTTGCTTTAATGCAGCCGCGTGGTAAATATAATCAACACCACGAGTCGCATTTAAAACACTGTTATAATCACGTACATCACCAATATAGAATTTTAGCTTAGATGATTGGTATTTTTTACGCATATCATCTTGTTTTTTTTCATCACGGCTAAAAATTCGAATTTCTTTAATATCTGTCTGTAAAAACCGTTTTAAAACAGCATTACCAAAAGAACCTGTACCACCTGTTATTAATAAAACTTTATCTTTGAACATATTCATCACTATTTATTTGCTAATTCAACAATTAATTTTTTCTGCAAAGCCCATTTTTGCTCAGCGGAAGGATAATTTTTTAATAAAACATATTGTCCATTTTTGACCAACATATCTTGTAAAGATTCATCTATTATAAGTGACCATATTACATCAGCTATACTTGCTACATTTAATGGATCAAAATATAAAGCTGCATTTTCACATAATTCATGTGCAAAAGGTCTATCACTTACAAGTAAAGGTTTCATGGCTAAGAAAGATTCAGGGAAAACAGCAGTAGAGGATTCAACCAGACTTGCACAAATTACAGCATTAGTTTTTAAATACAATTCTCCAAATTTAGAGTTTTCTATAAATCCAACAGTATCAATTAAATCATTTACTTCATTTATTTGAGCGAATTTATATAATTTCATCCATTCCCTAGAATCCTTAGGAATTGTGAACAAAAATTTAATTTTTTTAGTATGATTTTGACATCTTTTTTTTAGCAGAATTAAAGAAGATATAAGTCTTTCTAAATTCTTATGAGGATAATAACTCCCTGGCACTAAAAATGTGAAAAAATCATTGGGTGGTTTAATTTCAGATTTTTTTTCAATAATGTTATTATTAAAATCTGGACTATAAGAATTACCAATAACAAATATTTTATTTTCTGGATAATTTAAATAACTTGATAACTTAGTCTTAACAAGTTCAGTCTCTACAACTAGATAACTTTTAGCCCATTTAAAAAAAATAGCTTTAGTTATATTTAGAATTTTCTCAAAGAAACCAATGTTCAATTCCTTTTGATATAGCATCTTACCTAATGCAAAACCCTGAAGACATTTATTTTTAGGCTTCCAATAGCTTGGTCCAAAAACTATAAAAATAAAATCAGGGTTATGCTTTTTTTCAATTAAAGATAATCTCTTTCCTTGATTATATTTTTCATATAACGGAACAATGCTTTCAACATAATAATATTTAATTTTAGATTTAGTCTCTTGAGATAATTGCTTATCAATTTCTGGGTTAGTCACACATATAACTTCAAAATCTAAATCATCAGCTATATTATTAATGATAGAGAGTGCAACTTGCACTCCACCACCTACTGAAATAAGCGAAGCATCTATCAATATTTTCATACCTATTTACCACTAATTCAAAGATTATTTGCTAATTTATATGCAAGAACACCGGCCAACATATAAGAAAAGCTGGACATTAAATCACCTCGCATCATAAAAAAAATTGCTGCACAATAAAAAACCCCAACATAGAAATGAAAATTATCTTTTTTAGATAAAAAATTAGAATCAATAATCTTACAAAAAAAACCTAATGCAAATGTGAAAACAAAAATTCCAATAAAACCAAAGTTCACATAACCTTCAGCAATATAAGGCATAGATATATTATTAAAAGAATAATTGTTATTTAAAGCCAACTGATAACCACTTCCCACTGGCTTATCTACCCAAATTGTTCTGGGTATGAAAAAAAATAGAACTCCTATTAATTGCCAACCAAAAGTTATAAAATCAGTTCTAATTACATCCATGAAATTTTGATATGCATCAAAATGGGCATCAATAAAAAATTCATAATTTGGCAAAATTTTAATTCCATTTTCAGCTTCATAATACCTAAATTGCTCCAAAAAAGGGAAAACTAAAATTATAGAAGAAACTAAAATAAGAAAAAAAATTCTAGCATTGTTGAAGTATTTAAAATAATACAACAATATGGGCAAGTATACAAACGCCACTACAAACCTTGAGACAGCCAAAGGAAAGGCACACAAAAATACCATAAGTAAAAGAAGAAATTCTTTTACTTTAGATTTTTCATCAACACAAGTAACATATTTTAAAAAAATAAAAAATGGAAAAAATCTTGAAAACCAAATTAATATATTTGACAATGGATTACTTACAACATTATCGTACATACCAGAATCGCTACTAAATTTAAAAAACAACAGCTCATATTTAAAATTATTAAAATACAACAACATAAGAAAACAAATTAAACTCAACATAAAAAGCATTGAAAATTTCAAGTTAATACTACTATTTTTTAATTTTAAGGTAAAGCCAGAAAATGAATATGAAAAATAAAATAAAACCAAAAAAAGGGAAATAATTATATTTAGATAAAAATAATCATCTTTACTAAAAGCATAGTTAGACCATAATATAATTTTATTATCATACTGAACCCAAGGTATAACAATAAAAAAAATCAAAGAAAAAACATAAACAAATAATGCTGAGCTAATATATTTATTATTATTCAAGAACGTTAAAATAATAACCAAAAATAAGTTAAAAATAAATGAAATTCCAACATAGTCAAAAGAAAGACCCAGACCAACTATGAATATCAGAAATAATAATATCGATACAATACAAAAAATAAAGTTTTTTCTACTGACCTTCATAAATCACCTCAACCTTTCTATTCTTAAAAAAATAAATCATTGAAATTACAAATAAAATGGTATGATTTAACGCCATAAATAAAGCACATGAAACAACAAAATAAATAAAATCCCAATTGCTATATGAAATAATTATTGAAAAAATTAAGCTACAAACAAAAATAAAAAAATTTACCCAAAAGAAAATTTTTTGAATTTTCATTTTCAGACATAAATGATTATATATAGGAGAAAATATTAAACAAAGTGAAATTGGAATGTAACTAATAGCTGCATACAAGCCAGATTCCGACCATATTTTTCCAAAAAATAAACTAAATGTAGTTTCACCGTATAAAAACAAAAATATTATTCCAAATACTGCAGGGAATAGTGCTATAAAGAAAATTTTCTTATATACAATTAAATAGTCACCTACTGAATCAACGCGCGATAGCTCACCAAAACAAATATTTTGCAAGGTACTAATAATTGGATAAATTGGTGTATTTACAACCATAAGAGATAAGCCCAAAATACCAGCATAATGCGCACCATAATAATAACCAGTTATTAAAATAGGAAACCAATTCATTAAAATTGAAACAAGGGAATAAGCTGTATAATGTATAGGGTAATTTTTATTTCTTTTCAGTTCTTCTAAAAAAAAATTATTACTAATGCTTATTATTTTTTTAATTTTATTTTTTTTTATAAATTTATAAATTTGGAAAAACTCTGTAACAATAAGAGCGGCAACTAATGAAATCGCACTTTTATTTATAATACTGAAAAAGACTTTAAGAATATTAGATATAATTGATTTTTCGAATGTCATTTTTATGATTTTTCCGTATTTCTTTTCATTATTCAGATATGAGCTAATAAACTGAAAATTTACACTAAAAAAGACAAACAAAATAGCTAAAGGTAAATAATATATAAACCACTCTAGCTGTGAATTGTTCAATAAATATATTAGAATTGGTGTAATGGCAAGAAAAAATAATGTAGTATATGTGGAATATCTAACACCTACTTTTAAAGTATTAATTGCAATCTCTTTTGATGAAGAATTAATAATAGCCATTCCAAATGACCCTGATATCAAAGGGGCTAACAATAAAGATATAGTAGTAAAAAATTGATATTCTCCTAGAGAGGATGGGTTGTGAAGTCTAGTAATTATAGGCATTACTAAAATAGAAATTAGTTGACCAAATAAATTAGCACCAGTTAGTTTTGTAATATTTTTTAACAAAATAATCCCTTTTACTTTAACTTTTGCTTCATCGACCGCAAATAAACTAAAGCCTTAAACCCAAATGGAATAAAACTATAAATTGAATAGGAAATCAAATTTTGTATTTGATATTTTAAACTAATCTTATCTCTTAAATCACATAACTTTTTTTTTTCTATATCTAAAATATTTATTGGCTCATAAGGTATATTACTAGCTTCATTTTTTTGTAATTTTAAGTTTATTCCTGAGCGTAATCCACTTCCATCCAAGCCTTTATTTGCAGATAATGAAATATTTGGATAGAGTGCCCAAAAATTTTCCATTTCATAAATTAAACAGAATTCAATATCTGCAGCTTCATAAAAATTTTCAGCTAAAAATGGATAAGATTTTGCATTTTCATTATACAAGAAATCGTTAAAGAAACTTTTCTTAATTTTATCCTTAGCATAATTATAGCTATACCTTTTTTTCTGTAATAAATCCCATTTTTCATACCAGCATCCATAGCCATAAGCATTAAATCCATTAAACAAAAATGCTGATTTAAATTCATTTTCTTTCCAATTCTGCTCTAAATATGAGTTTACACTAATAATATTTGGTATATTTTTAGTCTTAAGTAAACCTTCATAAATATATTCTAAAAAAAACTTTCCAACTATAATATCATCTTCCATAGCAATAAAAGCTTGATGCCCATATGACTTAGCTAATTTATGACACTCATTAAAGTTTTCTATTTGCCCAACATTAACTGTAAAATCAATTACACTAAATTTAAAAAACTTATTATCATTTTTCTTATGTTTTAGAAAATTCTTTACTTCATCCACTTTTCTAGCATGATCATTTTTCAAATGAGCATCAGAACCGACAATTATATGATAATTTTCAACTCCATTGGCTTTTTCTAAACTTTCTAAACATTTTTTTAAATGCTCCTTTCTATCATAAACAGTTATGATTATCACTGGCATATTTTCAAATGATTTAATTTGTTTCATTTATTTCTAAACTCAATATATTTAAATTTTATTAATCCCAATACTTGGTATTTGCAATATGTTCATCATATTGTTGATGCGTGATGCCACATAAAACCTTGTCATAATAATTTCCACTTCTATAAATCCATTCGCCTCGTCTTCCTTCAATACACCAGCCACACTTTTTCGTATAAAAATCAATCGACCTCTTATTATAATCTATCATTTCAGCATCAAGGCGATGCAAACCCAACTCTTTAAAAGCATAACGCATAATTGCCATGACAGCATCTAAAGCATACCCTTTACCACGAGTATTCATGTCTCCGAGCATTATACCATTGCAGGCATTTCTATTTTTCCAGTCTATTTCTACTAAGTTGATTGTCCCTATTAAGCCCAAACCATCAACATCAATAGCAAAGTTTTGAGATTTCATATTATTATAATTTATATTTTTAATATATTGTTCCGTACTAAGCTCCGAATATGGAAAATGCCAACCCACTAAATTTTGCCAAAGCTCAGGTGAATTTGACCATTTTGCTAAAAGTGGAAGGTCTTTTAACTCAATAGCCCTGAGTGTAACTATTTTACCTTTTATATTCATTACATTACCTTTTCTATTATATCAATTTGAAACTGCATATCATCTACACCATATCGATGATCACAAACTAAGTGTGTAATCCTATTAACAAATTGATATTCAGAGCTATTATTAGATATCCTTGCTAAACAGTCATTCCAGTATGTTGGAATAAAAATTTTATGCCTAATTAAATATTCAGAATATTTCTTATTTGATAAAAAAGGATAAGTTAAGGGGGATTCTAACTTTTCTAAACATATATTGAGCTGGTTGAATTTCCCTAACTTTGAATGTAGATATTTAAAATTATTAAGACGTCTTTCTTTAAAGTCTGAATAATTAATATTTTTTAAAATTAGTTCTGTAATAGGAGATATTTTTTTAGGAATACAGTCATTCAACATAGCTTCAGCTTTTTGAAACTGCACATATCCTTGTTGAGCACCACTTATACATCGTATAAATAGATGCTTATATTGCTCAATTAGTTGATCTTCATTAGGCAAAAAAGTATCCACTGATTTAACATCATTTTCTGTAAGTAAAAGACCACCATCAGCTACAGCAAAAAACTTTCTTGGTGAATAAATTGTATGAGTCCCCGAAAATGGCTCGACGAAGAAAGCTTGTGAATGATCAAAAATAATTTTTTCACGAGGATATAAGCTCGCCAACTTTTCTTGGTTTTGCGTGCATATCCCAAAATAATTCACATATAATAAGTAATCATTTTTTTCTAACTCAAAAGGCGTTTTGGGATAAAAATTAATATCTAGATCATAGAATTTAATATTAATTTTTAATATTTCCAAAGGCTTTAACATTGTGTCACAAATAAACTTGGGCATCCATATAGATTCAATCTCTAAGTTCTGCAAAAGATCCAAAAACGCAGATCTGGCAGAACTATATTTTCTGGAATTAGGATATGGGAATTGATTTAAATTATTTAAATCAAATCCCATATATCCACCAATTTCTTTATGAATTGGCAATAACACGAATATCATGCTCCATATTATCAATCATATCTAACATAACATTCATAGAAGGATATTTCAGTATCATCATACCAAGAGTATCGTTTGAACCACTATATTGTTTCACTTCATCATTTTTCGACACATAAATGTTTTGCTCTACAATCATTTTTGGAGCACGTTCAGATATCTCTAACTTGTCAAAAATGCCATCTTGCAAACTATGAACCATATAACTAGACCAAAAACCACTCACATGTTTCTGCTGAACATAGCTGCAATCTAAACCTAAAGCAGCATCTACTGTTGCCTGAATTAAATCTATACCTGTTGCATAGCGAATCACTTCTGGAATTAAACATCCACCATTTCTAGGACCCAACTCTAGAAAATAAAATTTGCCATCTTGTGAAAACAGAAAATCAAAATTGAGAGCCCCTGTTTTCATACCGAGTAGATCTAATAAACGTTGTGTTTCCTTATGCGCTTCATCTAATAAGTTTTTTTCATGTGATGTAGGGAATGTTTGACCTATTGGAACCAGACCATTACACAGTTTATCAAAATGCTCATCTGCCCAACAACGGAAAGCTAGCTCACCATCTACAATAAAGCCATCTCCGGCAACTTGGTAACCTTGTTTTACTATTTTCTCTTCTACAACTACTTTTTTCTCACGCGAGAAATTAAGAGCATAATTGAATGCATCTTCTAACTGATTTTTATCATGAATTTCCGTTACGCCTTTACTCCCAGAAGAATCTACAGGTTTAATAAAAGCAGGAACACTGATCTTATCCAACCATACTTTTGCATCAACTAATGAATAAAAAGATTCTGATTTTGGAACATTAAATCCATTATCTTTTAAAAATGCTCTGAATAAATCCTTTCTTGCAAGTATTAAAACTGAGTCATAAGGATTTCCAGGCAAACGCATTTTTTCTGCGACATAAGCTGCTGTTGGTGCAGCTGGATCTGATGCATAAGCCACAATACCATCAATCTCTAATTTTTTAGCCAACTCTAAAACTGCATCTTTGTCTGTTGTGGAAACATTATGATATTCATCAGCAAGTTCGTGACCAGGATTCTCTGGTAAATAATCACACGTAATCACATAATAACCCTGTGATTTTGCATATTTAATAGGTGGAATTTGTGAAGGTGCGGCACCTAAAAACAAAATCTTCTTAGTCATTATTTTAAACCTTCTTTAATAACGTTAATTATTTGCTGAATTTCTTCATTTGCTAATGTTGGATACATTGGTAAACAAAGCACTTGCTCAGACAATTTTTTTGCATTTGGTGTGTTCGAAGAAAATTTCTTGTAAGCACTCAATTCAGTCATTAGCGGATAAAAGTATTTACGCGCAAAAATATTATTTTCTTTTAATTTTTCAAACAATCCATCACGGCTTAAAGGATAATCTCTAGAAACTACAATTGGAAAATAAGAGTAATTATCTAAATCTGAAGCTTGACGTTCAATCATATGGAGTCCATCAACGTCCTTCAAAAAATCTCTATATAAAGCATCCACTTTCTTTCTTGCCAAAAGTGTTTGATCAATTGTTTTTAATTGAAGTAAGCCTAACGCAGCATGAACTTCACTGAGCTTTCCATTTAAAGAAATATCATCAATGGCTGTTTCATTTACAATGCCAAAGTTTTTCAGGCGGTCGATCCGCTGTTTCATTTCAGCGCTATGGCAAACAATTGCACCGCCTTCAAAAGTATTGAATACCTTTGTCGCATGAAAACTAATAACACTTAAATCGCCATAATTTAACAGGCTCTGACCTTGATGCCTCACCCCAAAAGCATGCGCCGCATCATAAATCAATTTTAAATCATTTTGATCCGCTATCTTCTGTAAGCCATCCACATCACACGGAACTCCGTAGCAATGCACAGGGAGTATCGCAACAGTTTTATCGGTAATTGCCTGCTCAACCTTTCGCGGATCAATATTTGAGGTGTGTGGATCAATATCAACAAATACTGGCGTTAATTTATTCCAAACAACTGAATGAGCAGTTGCAACAAAAGTATAAGGGGTCGTAATCACATCCCCCTCACCCAAATCCAATGCTTGAAGTGCTGTCACTAAAGCAATCGTTCCATTATTGAATAATGAAATATAAGGAACACCCAAATAGTCGCACAGCTCCTGTTCAAGCTGCTGATGCAGAGGGCCACAATTCGTAAGTATCTTATTTTTCCAAATTTGCTCTAAATAAGGAATAAAATCCTCTAACTCAGGCAAAACTGGTTGAGTTACATAGATAGGATTATTCATTCAACTCATCCACCAAAGAAATTAAGTACTGACCATAGTCATTCTTACTCATGCTCTGCCCTATGGATAAAACTTGTCCTTTGCTTAACCACCCATGACTAAGAGCAATTTCCTCTAAACATGCTACTTTATAGCCTTGGCGTTTTTCTAAGGTTTCTACAAATTGCGCCGCTTCAAGCAAACTTGCATGTGTACCTGTATCGAGCCATGCAAAACCTCGCCCAAGAAGCTCTACATTTAAATCACCACGTTCCAAATACATTTGGTTCACTGTAGTAATTTCTAATTCACCGCGTTCAGAAGGCTTCACTTGTTTGGCAATTTGAATCACTTCATTGTCATAGAAGTACAGCCCCGTTACCGCAAAATGAGACTTTGGATGCCGAGGCTTTTCTTCTAGTGAAATTGCTCGTTTTTGCTCATCAAACTCAACTACACCAAAACGCTCAGGGTCTTTTACTTGATAGCCAAAAACTGTTGCACCTTTTGCACGAGCAACAGCTTGTTTTAACATTGGTGTAAAGCCTTGACCATAAAAAATATTATCACCAAGTACTAAACAAACATTACTATCACCAATAAAATCTTCGCCGATAATAAACGCTTGAGCTAACCCATCCGGACTAGGTTGAATGGCATACTGCAAACGAACACCAAACTGAGAACCATCACCAAGCAGGCGTTCAAAGCTCTCTTTGTCTTCAGGTGTCGTAATAATCAGAATATCCTGAATTCCTGCCAACATAAGTACAGAAATTGGATAGTAAATCATTGGCTTGTCGTAAATTGGGAGTAGTTGTTTAGATACACCCTTTGTAATTGGGTATAAACGTGTACCCGATCCACCTGCGAGAATAATACCTTTTGTATTCATTATACATTCACACCTAATCTTTCACGTTGGTAACTGCCATCTTGAACACGACGACACCACTCTAAATTATTTAAATACCACTCTACCGTTTTACGAATTCCAGTTTCAAAAGTTTCTGCAGGCGTCCAACCTAATTCATTTTGAATTTTTGTCGCATCAATCGCATAGCGTAAGTCATGCCCAGGGCGGTCTGTCACATAAGTAATTAAGTCTTCATAACGAGCCACACCATTTGGTTTATTTGGTGCAAGCTCTTCTAACAATGTACAAATTGCTTTAACAACATCAATATTCTTTTGTTCGTTATGACCGCCAATATTATAAGTTTCACCAACAGCAGCCTCAGTGACCACTTTATATAAAGCACGTGCATGGTCTTCTACAAATAGCCAATCACGAATTTGATGCCCATTACCATATACAGGTAATGCTTTGCCATTGAGGGCATTCAAAATAATTAATGGAATCAGCTTTTCTGGGAAATGATAAGGGCCATAGTTGTTTGAGCAATTGGTTAAAACGACAGGTAAACCATAGGTTCGGTGCCATGCACGAACCAAATGATCTGAACTGGCTTTACTTGCCGAATATGGCGAACTCGGAGCATAGGGTGTTGTCTCTAGGAACAAGTCATCTGTACCTTCTAAGTCACCATAAACCTCATCTGTTGAAATATGATGGAAACGAAATGCTTGTTTTTTATTTTGATTTAAACCATTCCAATAATGACGGGTGGCTTCTAACAATTGATATGTACCAATAATATTGGTTTCAATAAACGCAGCCGAACCTGTGATTGAGCGATCTACATGGGACTCTGCTGCCAAATGCATCACAGCATCTGGTTGAAAACTTTCGAATAGTTGATCTAATGCAATACGATCGCAAATATCAGTTTGAGAAAACTGATAACGCTCACTATCAGCAATACTTTCTAAAGATTCTAAATTGCCAGCATAGGTCAGCTTATCAATATTTAATACTTCATTATTAGTATGATTAATAATATGTCGAATCACGGCAGAACCAATAAAACCTGCTCCACCTGTTACTATAATCTTCATAAATATCCTAAATTTTAAAATTCACTGTATTAAGGTATAGCTTTAATTTTGTTATCCTTAATTATATCATCCAGTTAAATTAAATTTAACTTTAATACTACTATTAAAATTACTTATCTATAGATGCTGAACAATAACCATCCACATATTTTTTTAGTATCCTAAATAATTCTTTTAAATCATCGCTATACCTATAGTGCTTAAGCTGTGTAAATATTTCAGAAACCTCTAAATATCCATAATATTTTTCATAAGACTTTAATATCCGTTCATGATCCGTTTTTTCCACATTATCCGCATCAATCAACAACTCTTCATATAACTTTTCACCCGGACGTAGACCTGTAAATTGTATCTCAATATCACCTATATCATTTTCACCTATAGCTCGAAAACCACTCAAACGAATCATTTGTTTAGCTAAGTCTACTATTTTAACTGGCTCACCCATATCCAGCAAAAATACATCACCACCTGTCCCCATCGCACCTGCCTGAATCACGAGCTGAGCTGCCTCAGGAATGGTCATAAAATAACGCGTGACTTCTGGGTGCGTTACTGTAACAGGCCCACCTTGAGCAATCTGTTTTTTAAACAAAGGAACGACAGAACCTGACGAACCAAGTACATTGCCAAAGCGTACAATACTAATTTGCGTTTTTGGATTCGTCGACGCTAGACCCTGACAATACAATTCTGCCATACGTTTAGACGCCCCCATCACATTGGTTGGACGTACCGCTTTATCTGTAGAAATTAAAACAAAAGTTTCAACATTTTGGTTTACCGCTGCATCTACACTACGCTGTGTGCCAATGGAAGTATTATGAATACCTTCAAATGGATTTGCTTCAACAAGTGGTACATGTTTATAGGCTGCGGCGTGATAAACCGTTTGCACTTTGTATTCTTGAATAATACGTTCTAATTTTTTCTGATTGGTGACAGAACCTAGCACTGGAATAATTTGTATATCAGAAGCCTGCAATTCGCGGTCGATTGAATACAAAGCAAATTCAGACATTTCAAACAGCACTAGCATTTTCGGCTGATGCTTCACAATCTGACGACAAAGCTCAGAACCAATTGAACCGCCCGCCCCTGTCACCATGACCACTTTATTTTTAATATTTTTTTCTAACAGTTCAGGTTTCGGCGGTACAGGATCACGCCCCAATAGATCGATAATATCCACTTCGCGAATATCTGAAACTTGGACTTGACCATCCACCAGTTGCGTTACCCCTGGGAGCTCCATAATTTTGACATCTGCCGTATCAAAAGACTCTATCAGCTCTTTTTTCCGTGCACGACCAACAGAGGGCATGGCAAGTAATACTTCTTCAATGCCAAATTTACCCAACTTGGCAGCTGCACGATGTGGGGCGTAAATTTTTAAACCACTCAGTGACTGACCTTGTAAGGAGCGCTTATCGTCAATAAAACACACAGGTAAATAGTCATCTGAACGGTTTAAGGCCGCTGCAATTTGCTGACCTGCCAGCCCTGCGCCATAAATCGCCACACGTTTACGGCTTTGCTTTTTGGCAAAAGTTTTAAGAGTAGCGTAGCGAATGACGGCACGGCTCCACCACATGTATGAAAACAGCATAAAGCCATACATCAGTGGAATACTCATGGGAATAAATGCAACATTCAATTTTTTAATCGTGTATAAGGCCACGATTTGAATAAATGTTCCGATTAAAATTCGCAGCAAATAGTCTTCATTAAATGAACGTACAATCGCACGGTAAATACCGAGCAAGGCAAAAATCAGAATGCCTACCACACCGACATAAATATACCAAGCATCCAGTCCTTGCATGACCTGAACATTGAGACGTGCCAAACGTATGGCATATGCCAGCCACATCATTAACGGTAAAACACAGATATCCATCAGCACCAAAACGATTTGTTTTTGGCGACGCGGTAATGATGCTATAGAACGGATAATGTCTTTCACAAGATGCTCAAATGGGGTCAATAAAGCGGATGAGAGCGAATATTATACGCGCTTTTCAGGTTTAGATTTTTGCGATCACTGCTTGAATCGCATCCACGGTTTTTTGCAGGCTGTGCTCAGACAATGTTGGGTGTACAAGGAACATTAAGCTTGTTGTACCGAGCTGTTTAGCTTTCGGTAAAGACTGCGCAGGACGCCAAGGTGTACCATCAAATGCTTTTTCTAAATACACTTCTGAACACGAGCCGCTAAAACAAGGCACATTCAATGTATTGATTTCTGCCATGATGCGATCACGCGACCAGTCTTCAGGTAAAGCCTCGACATTGACTTGCACATAACATTTATATGCGGCATGTACATAGTCGCTAGAGGGTTTAGCTACAGTAAAATAGGGGCTATTTTCAAACGCCGCTTGGATACGCGCCATATTGGCATTACGCACTTGCGTCCATTCTGGCATTTTTTGGAGTTGTAAGCGTCCGATGACCGCCTGCATTTCCATCATGCGCCAGTTGGTGCCAAATGAGTCATGCAGCCAGCGGAATCCCGGCGGATGTTGCTTGTTATACACGCTATCAAAGTTTTTGCCGTGATCTTTATACGACCACATTTTTTTCCACAGACTTTCGTCATTGGTAGTGACCATGCCGCCTTCACCGCCAGTGGTCATAATCTTGTCTTGGCAGAAAGACCATGCACCAATATGCCCGATTGAACCTGCTGATTTGCCTTTGTACATTGCACCATGCGCTTGGGCACAATCCTCAATCACAAAAATGCCTTTTTCCTCAGCCAGCCGCATGATCGGGTTCATATCACACATCCAGCCTGCCAAATGTACACAGATAATCGCTTTGGTATTTGGGGTAAGTACTGCTTCAATGGTACGGCGAGAAATATTCTGTGAATCCAGCTCTACATCAGCAAAAATAGGATTGGCACCTGCAGTCACAATCGAGCTTGCCGAAGCTAAAAACGTACGTGAGGTAACAATCACATCATCGCCTGCGCCAATACCTAAGGCTTTGAGTGCTACATCCAGCGCAACTGTACCATTGGCCACGGCAACTGCATGCTTGGTTCCTGCAAACTGTGCAAATTCCTTTTCAAATTCACGGCATTCTTGACCGGTCCAATAATTCACTTTATTGGATAAAAGGACTTTTGATACCGCATCGGCTTCTGCTTGAGTGAAGCTCGGCCAAGGCTCAAATGCACTGTTTAACATGGAGTTTTTCCTAGTCTCAAAATCGAGTTTAAACATCTATTTTTTCGTCACAATACGGGCAGGATTGCCCACCACTGTTGCGCCTGCAGGCACACTTTTAGTCACGACAGCACCCATACCAACAATAGCACCTGCACCAATTACTAAAGGCTGATCAGGTGTGCCCTGCTTAATCATCGCACCCGCGCCAATATAGGCATGCGCGTGTATATGAGTATTGCCGTTGCATTTTACGCCTGGCGCGAAAGTAACGAAATCCCCAATCACACAATCATGTTCAACATAACTGTATAAATTGGCTTGAAAACACTTACCGATTCTGACATTTGAGCCAATGGTGACAAATGGACTTAAAGCAGAGCCTTCAGCGAGCTCTATTTGATCCATTAAAACCACATTGTCAGCGATGATCGACCAAAGGTGAATGCCATCCATCTTTAAACGCTGAGCGATCTTTTCTCGTACATGACTATTGGCAATGGCAATTTGTACGTATTTTTCTGAAGCCGTTTCATTTAAAAATGCGAGGTAATTTATGGCACGATGAGCGTTTACTTCTGCAACCGATTCCAAGGCATCATCAATAAATACGATTTCTGAAACATCGCTTTCACGTGCTAATTGCTGGCGTGCAACAGGCATTAAACTGCGCCCGCATCCTGAAGCGCCATAAATTGCATAGAGCTTAGTCATCTTTAGGCTCCGAAGTACCCGTAAATTTACTCATGGTAGCTTCACCTTCGGCACTAATATCATCTTTCGACAGTACTTTTTGTACCGTTTTCAGCATGATTTTAAAATCTAGCCATAATGAACGGTTTTCGACATACCAAGTATCGAGCTCAAATTTCTTTTCCCATGAAATGGCATTGCGGCCATTCACTTGAGCATACCCTGTGATGCCCGGACGCACGTTATGACGTTTGGCTTGTTGCTCATTATAGAGGGGTAAATATTCCATCAGCAGAGGACGTGGTCCGACAATACTCATATCCCCTTTAATCACATTCCACAGTTCAGGCATTTCATCCAAACTGCTGGAACGCAGCATTTGACCAAAGGGTGTTAAACGCTCACGGTCGGGCAAAGGATTGCCTTGTGCATCAACCGCATCTTTCATACTGCGGAATTTGATCATTTCAAAAGGTTTGCCATTGAGCCCCGGACGCACCTGACGAAATAACACGGGTGAACCCAAATTTTTTCGCACCTTATATGCCACAAAAGCATATACAGGAGACAGCAGCACTAGCGCAGATGATGCAATCATAATATCCAATAAGCGCTTTAACATGGTTCACTCTTGAGGTTAGATAAAGATGGGGAAATGGTATCCATTTCTAGCAATGATTATACCCTCTCCAAAGCCATCAGATTTGTAAAATATTTCAACGGTCAAAGGGACTCAAATATTCCTCATTCTAAAAGCTGCCAAACCATATAGCCGTTTAGAAATCTGTCCAACGACGATTGACTGCCTGACCCGGATTATTCATGCTGATCACTTTCGCGTAGTTTCCTACCGCAGTTGCATTTTCAGGAATATCTTTGGTCACAACGCTTCCTGCACCTATAGTGGCATTATTGCCAATTTTGACATGCTCAATGATGCAGACATTCGGCCCAATATAAACATTATCGCCAATTTCTGCGGCTTGACGGCCGCCATTTGCACCAATGGTGGTAAATTGCGATAAATTCACATTATTGCCAATCACAGTTGTCGGATTAACGACCAACGGCCCGCCATGTCCAATAAACAAGCCATATCCAATTTGAGTTGTGGTATGAATATCTATGCCGTACTGCTTTTTTTTATAATAATAAATAGGATAAGCCAACTTCGCCCAAAGCGTTTTTGCACTGGCCAAACGCAGCCAAAATGAAAAATTAAAACCGCGATTGAAAAAATAAGTTTTCAAAAATGTTTTAAAACTGACATGGCCGGTATAACGGTATAAATCACTTTTTATATATTTTAAGGTCATCTAGATCGCCTCTTAAATTGGGTGAATCGCCTTTAATGGATATCCATTTCACCTAGCATATGTTTGTTCACCTGATGCACATCATATTTATTTAAGGCGATGTCACGTGAACGTTGCCCCATAGATTCAATCAATTTTGGATCTTCAATAAAATACTGCAAGCTTTGCACCAAATCATTGACTGATTTTACCTCAACCAAATAGCCATTTCGCCCATGTACAACCGTTTCACGGCAACCCGGTGCATCGGTGGTAATCACAGCACGACCCATCGCCATAGCTTCTAATACGGTACGTGGCGTGCCTTCACGATAAGAGGGCAACACATACACGGAACTTTTCGCAATTGCAGGACGCACATCACTGAGCTTGCCCCAATATTTGAGGCGACCATCTGCAATCCATTCATCGAGTTCGGCTTGAGAAATTGCTGATGGATTATCATCAATCCAACCGACCAAATGAAATTCCGCTTCAGGATGCTTTTCTTTGATGATACGTGCCGATTCAGCATATTCACGCACACCTTTATCCCCCAAAAACCGTGCAATGAGCAAGAATGAAGCTTTGACCACGCCTGCATCATCTTTTGGTAAAGGCATGACATCAAAGTCTTGCACATTTACCCCTGAACCATTCACAACTACAGTGGGTTTGCTGATCTCCAGTAAGTGCATCTCTTGGAATAACTTTAAATCGTCTGGGTTTTGAAAAAAGACTTTGTCGCTACGTTTGAGCGCTTGCGCATATAAGCCATGCACCAGCTTTTGGAACAGGCTTCGCTTACCAGACTCCACATTTTGAAAGGCGTAGCCTAGACCTGTAATTAAAGCAAAACGATGCGGCACTTTCGCCAGCCATGACGCGAGCGTGCCGTAAATCACGGGTTTAATGGTATAGGACAGTACATAATCCGGCTGAATACCACTAATCTGCTGATAGAGATCTTTTAATAATTTTAAATCAGCCAGCGGGTTGGTGCCGGTACGCTGCATGGGAATCTCATGCAGATGATAGCCAAGGGCTTGCAGTTTTTGCTGCTCTTCAGGAAATGACACAAACTCAGGCGCCATGATGTGAATTTCATAACCTTGCGCATGAATGGCTTCCAGCAGTTTCCCGCGGAAATTTAAAACAGAAGGCAGAAAACTGCTGATCATTAGAAATTTCAACGGCTTTGCTCCCAAACTTGCATATATTGCTGACTCACTTTCTCAATACTGAAATGCGCTTCTACGCGCTCACGCACGGCTTGTTTCAACTGCAATTTTTCATCATTGCTTTGCTGCACATATTTTAAAATTGCTTGTGCCAAAGCTTGCGCATTACGTGGCGGAACTATACTGCCTAAATCCTGCACAATGTATTTAGCATCGCCAACATCGGTACTGATACACGGCAAACCTGATGCCATGGCTTCGACCAATACATTCGGAAAGCCTTCGGTAATTGAAGTCATCAAAAAGGCATCAATAGATTGATAAAAAGCAGGCATGTTCGAGATTTGATCAAGCAAATGTACTTTTTGAGCATCTAGCTGATACTGCTCAAATAAAGCTTTCACTTCCACGTTATCTAAGCTTGCACCGCCACCTGCGACTTTAAAGATGATGTTTTTATCTCTCAGCAAGCCCATGGTTTCAAATAAGTATGGATAGCCTTTGGCGGTATGATAACGTCCCGCAAAACCAATCACGGTTGGCTCATGTAATTGGGAATTAGGCTGAAACTTATCGAGAAAGACCCCATTAGCAATCACTTGGCTATTTGGGTTTTGAAAGCCAAATGCTTGGTGCTGTTCCAATGAAGAATGCGCACAATAAATAATACTGTTCGGTTGTTTTGATAAGATTTTACTTAAACCTAAAGCAATCTTGGTACTGATCGATTCATCTTTAGGAGAAGCAAGCGAATGATGAATGCCCCATACCACCTTTGGTTTTTTTGCTAAGCCAATAATGCTCAAACTGGTTAAGGCATTAGCATGGTACATCCAGCATTGCACGGTTTGAGGTTGTAACTGCTTCAGCAATTTACGTAATTTTTGAATCGTACTCAGGGTATTTATGCCATTCCAACCGAGTGCATAATGCGACTGACAACGCTCTAAAGTACTTTGATACACCTTGGAAGTTTTCATCAGTGCAATGATCACATGCTGATACTGATCTTCAGTACATTGAATCAGGCGTGCCAACATCATCTCAGCCCCCCCCACGCCTGCAAAATTGGTAATCACATGCACCATTAACGGTTTATTCATATTGCAGACTCCATCATATTTAAGTACTGCTGCAATACCATTGCTTTATGGAATTGCTGAATATGAGCTTCAAAGTCAGCTTCTGAATAATGTACATAATCGGCAAAAATCGCCTGTTGCATGGCTTGCATCAAGCCAACTTGATCATTGCATTCGACCAATAAGCCAAATTTTGCATGGTCTAAAATTTCCATTGGTCCACTTGGGCAATCGGTACTGACCACCTTCACTTTAGAAGCCAGTGCCTGAATCAGTACACCCGGTAAACCTTCCCAATTTGAACTTAAAACAAATAGCGATGCATATTTAAAATAAGCGTATGGATTAGCATCAAAGCCCGGTAAATCCACCACATCGTTTAAACCCAAGTAAGCCAATAGAGCCTCAAACTCAGCACGTAATTCGCCTTCACCTAAAATCAATAATCGGGTTTCAGGATGCTGATTATGCAAGGCTTTAAAGGAACGAATCAGAAAGCCAAAGTTCTTGGCTTCAGTCAAACGCCCGACTGCTAAAATCACCTTGTTGCTGTCATTAAAAAAATGATTAGTCACAGGTGCTTTTAGCTTTTCAAAATAGGCATCGTCCAATACAGGGTTATAAATCGTGCTCAGATTATTATTTTTATAGGCATAATATTCACGAAAATCGGCTTCAACCCCTTTAGAAACACAGACCACTTGCTGTGCCATGGGATAGGTCCAATTCACCAAAATTTTCAGCACAAATTTAGCAATGCCTTGCAACTTCATATTTTTTGACGGCGTAGATACTTCACGGAAGATCAAACGTGTTGCAACACCTGCAAGCTTTTTCGCAATGCCTGCCACAATATTGGTATGGGTTTGCGTGGCCACTAAGCAATCATATTGCTCAGCTTTCATTTTTATTTTTAAAGGCGTGATGCTATTCATCACCCGACCGCAATTAAAATTGACCAATTCAATTTTAGAACTGACTTCGGGTAACAGCTTGGCTTTATCGCCATTCAGGTCACATACGCCTAAATGAATTTTAAGTCCTTGTTCAGCAAAACTGTTCGCCAGTTGAATGACCGTACGTTCTGCACCGCCACCGCCCAAGCTTGGCAAAAAGAACATGACTTTATTCAACATATGCAGACCTAAATTTTATGAAATGAGAAAATATTAATGCGAGCTTTTTGAGGCTTGAATCGAAATGGCACGTTCCACACGGGCACGGTAATCGTTAATGCCAACCAAGTCGCTATCACTGGCACAGATGCTTTGAATTTTGGCTTGATAATCAGCAAAGCTCGACACCACTTTGGCAGGTACACCAATCGCCACGCTATGGTCAGGAATATCTTTGGTCACCACCGAACCTGCACCAATCACGACATTTGAGCCAATGCTCACGCCCGGCATAATAATGCTATTCACACCTATAAAGACATGCGAACCAACTTGAATCGGAGCAAAACGTTGATAGCGTTTGCCTTTATCATCTTTGACCAAGCAGGTACTGCCATCATGGGTAATAAATTTCACGCCTGAAGTCACAGTGACATGATCTCCAATTGAGACTAAAAACGGTTCTGAGCCCCAATTTTTAATATAAATTCGGCAGTTTTCACCAATTTTCACCCCCTTTTTACGTGCATATGCCACACTGCCCTTTGCCATAAAATAAGCAAGATCAAACAGCTGTCGAAAAGCAGAAACCATAAATGCCATACGCATGACCTATGTCAGGATCAGAAAATCAAAAGGGAGAAAATTAAGCTGAATATTTTACGCTGAAAATATGTTTTACGATATGCATAGCACTTTATACGGATTTGATTTTTTTGGCCGGAATACCGACATACACCCCTGATTCAGATAAAGATTTAGACACCAAACTACAAGCGCCAATCACGCTATCATCGGCAATAGTTACACCATCAAGTACCGTAACCCGTGCACCAAGCCAGATATTTTGCCCTAAACTCACGCCCTGCTTGGTAATTGCATCTTTCACTAACAGATCAGGCTCACCAAATTTATGGTTGCTAGCAATCAAAATACTTTGCGTACCAATACGGGTATTGTCACCAATGCTTACACCACCACAACCATTAATAAAAGACTTAGAATTAATGCTGACATCTTGACCAATCGACACTTTGCCGCCAAAGCATTTGATATAACAGCTTTCACCAATAAAACTGTTATCTGCAATTTCTAAAATCGCACCTTGCTCAACAATTAAACTGACATGATCGCCAATATAGACATTCTTACCGATCTTGACTTGGCCATTAATCTCTAGGGTACATGCTTTGCCGAAGTAACGAAATTGTGTGCCAAATGCCATGTTATACATCACTTTACGGCACTGTGAAGCAAACCAATTCATGTATTTTAAGATTTTAAAAAACATCAGCTTTTGTTTCTCCACACCACATATAAAATGGCAAAGTTATAAATAATCAGTGCTACAGGCACCGCCAAGAGCATATAAATTCTATCGGCACATAAAACATATAAGCCTGCAAATAAAGCGAACTTAATGATGAGTTCTACGATTTGCAGTTTAAATAATACTTGGCTATTCCGCTTGGCAATTAAATAAGCCGAACTTGGCGGATTACAGAAAACCGCCCAATAGCCTAAAGCTAAAATTTGGAAATAGGTCGAGATCCCCACCCATTCAGAACCAAAAATCCAAAGATATACCGATTCAGGCAAGATAAAGAAAATTGCAAAAAGAGGCAGTGACATCAAACTTAAAAGCACACTTGCCTTTAAGGCATTTTTATTTGAATTCGTGCTTTTAAACTTACGGATAAAAAACTGACGTAAGGTTTGTGAAATCAAATTGATCGGCACACGTAAAGTCCGCTCGACAATGGCATAAAAGCCCATTGCCTGCACACCCACAAAATGCGACACCACATAATACGGCAAGTTATGTGAAAAACTGTTCAGCAAGGCGTGAGGCGTATTGGCATAGATAAAATCTTGATAATTTTTAAAAGCCTGCCAACTGACTTGATAGAGCTGATGTTTCAGTAAATAAATCAGCACCGCCACAATCATGATGATCGAGCTGACATTGTAGCTATTCACCAAACTGATTTTCATGACAAGCGGTAATGACAGTTGAACCGCCACTACAATGGCACTGCGGAAAACATTTAAGCCCGCACAAAAATATTCGTTATGCGCTGAAAATTTGTAATTGTATAAGCTTTGAATGAGGGTACTAGCAAGCACACCCGTTGCCACAGCAAACGCCATTTCAACATTTAAAATCACGATGATGATGATGCCACTCATCACAGCGATTACTGTTGAGAATACAGCCCCTTCAAAAATCAGACTTTTTTTATCTTGTTCGTCAGCGACCAACAACGCTTGATCCAAACGCATATTGGCTACTGTTGAAAGTACACTGACAATCGCCAAAGCAATGCCATACGCGCCAAAATCAGCAACAGAATATAGGCGTGTTAAAACAGGAAGTGCGATAAATGTCATTATCGCACCTGCCAGTAAACTTAAGGTAATCAGTCCAATGGACTGATATTTTGCGAAAAATTTCGCAATCATCTGTTCAATATCATTTTAAGTTGTTTACGTACCAACGCATAGCCAACTGAATACCTTCGGCAATTTTGAACTGCGGTGCATAACCCAAATGCTGCTCAATTTTGGCAATGCTCGCTTGTGAATGACGTACATCACCTGCACGAAACTCACGGTAAACAGGATCACGCTCAAAGTTCACATCATTTGTCGCAAGCGCTGCCTGAATAGCGCGGTACAACGCATTCAAAGTAGTGCGGTCACCTAGTGCCACATTATATACCTGATTTTTTGCTTCATCGCTTTGCGTTGTCGCAGCTAAAATATTCGCTTGCACAACATTTTGAATAAAACAGAAATCTCGACTGGTTTCACCATCACCATTAATAAACACATCTTCACCAGCAATCATTGATGATGTCCATTTCGGGATCACTGCTGCGTAAGCGCCTTTCGGATCTTGGCGTTGACCAAACACGTTAAAGTAACGTAAGCCAATTGTTTTAAACCCATAAGTTTTCGCAAATACGTCTGCGTATAACTCATTGACGTACTTCGTCACTGCATAGGGTGAAAGTGGTTTACCAATATTTTCTTCTACTTTTGGCAATGCCGGATGGTCACCATAGGTTGAACTGCTGGCTGCATAAGTAAAGCTAGCAACACCCGCATCACGTGCTGCAGTGAGCATATTTAAAAAACCACTGATATTGGTTTCATTGGTGGTGATGGGGTCAGCAATTGAACGCGGTACAGAACCGAGCGCTGCTTCATGCAAGACATAATCCACACCTACACATGCTTTTTGGCAATCTGCAAACTGACGGATATCACCTTCAATAAAGCTGAATTTTGCCCATTGCTCCGCAGTCACTAAGCTTTTTACTTCGTCCAAATTATGCTGATGCCCTGTGGCGAAGTTATCTAAACCCACCACAGTTTGATTGAGCTTGAGTAAAGTTTCTAAAAGATTCGAGCCGATAAAACCCGCCACACCAGTCACTAACCAAGTTTTAGGTGCGGTTTTGAGGTTTTCACATACATGTTGATATTGATTCATGATGGTATGCTCCTTACAAACGTAGATCAGATTCGGCTTGAGATAACACATATTTCAAGTCATACAGCACATGATCAGCTTTACCCAAAGCACGAATTGCATCAGCGCCCATCACCTTAAATTGCTGGTGGGCAACCGCAAGAATCACAGCATCATATTTGCCATTTTCTAAGTTTGAAATTGGGGTAATACCATATTCATGCTCCGCTTCCGATACATCCACCCATGGGTCATAGACGTCCGCTTGAATGTGATATTCCTGAAGCTCGTGCACAATATCGATGATTTTAGTATTACGAATATCTGGGCAGTTCTCTTTAAAGCTTAACCCCAGCACTAAAATTTTCGCACCTTCAACCTGAATCTTTTTCTTGATCATGCCTTTAACAAGTTGAGTCACCACATAAGCGCCCATACCATCATTTAAACGGCGGCCCGCTAAAATAATTTCAGGATGATAACCCATCGACTGTGCTTTATGAGTTAAGTAATACGGGTCAACCCCGATACAGTGACCACCAACCAAACCCGGACGGAATGGAAGGAAATTCCATTTAGTTCCAGCAGCCTCTAATACCGCTTCCGTATCAATGCCCATTTTATTGAAAATCAACGCCAATTCATTAATTAAAGCTATATTCACATCGCGCTGAGTGTTTTCAATTACCTTCGCCGCTTCTGCAACTTTAATACTGGCTGCTTTATGTGTGCCCGCTTCAATAATCAAGTTATAGACTTGATCGACATAATCAGCGACTTCTGATGTTGAACCCGAAGTGATTTTTAAAATATTAGTAACGCGGTGCAATTTATCACCCGGATTAATACGCTCAGGACTATAACCTGCATAAAAATCCTGATTGAATTTTAATCCTGAATTTTTTTCTAAAACAGGAATACAAACTTCTTCAGTTGCACCTGGATAAACCGTTGATTCATAGACAACCACATCACCCTTTTTCAGTACTCTAGCAATACTTTCGGATGCTTTAACCAAGGGAGTCAGATCGGGTTGCTTAAATTCATCGATCGGGGTTGGAACTGTAACAATAAAGAAATTACAGTCTGCTAACTGCTGTAGGTTCGTGGTGTAGCTTAAATGCGTTGCTTGCTTTAATTCTTTTGGTGAAACTTCTAAAGTATGATCTTGTCCGCTCTGTAGCTCATCAATACGCTTCTGGTGAATATCAAAGCCCATCACGGGAACTTTTTTTCCAAACTCAACAGCTAGCGGTAAACCGACATAACCTAATCCGATGATGGCAATTTTTAATTCGGAGAGTTGTAACATACTGAAGCCTATGTCATCGATGAATCATCAATCATCGTTATGTTGTAAATAGCGTTAAATTATATCAGAAAATCAAATTTCGATTGTGTAATGATGTTCTAAACATACATAAAAAGTCATACTTCCCGATTCAAATAGATCAAATCTATTGTCCTTTTTATCTATATGCTATTTTGTTAAGATCAAAGTCTCAGGTACATTTTTTATATTTTATAAAAAACCTAATCGAATTACGTTTTAAAACATCAATAACTATATTAAATAGCGCGAATAGTATAGAATTTTGCAGTCTGAAACGTACAATTAGGGTTCATTGGCCCGTTCAAAAACATTCAAATTTATAAATAGGATTTATATTCGAGTGAATTACTATCGTTATAGCGTTATGCTGGTTTTGAGTTTAGGAATTACAGGATGCGCAATGACCCCTGGACTTCAGACATATGATTTACCACAACAAGGTTCCTATAAAACAGATCAAGGTGCTGAATTAAATGTTGTACCTTTGACACAAAATAATATTCCTGCTATTTCTCAAGCGAATTGGCAAAATTTAGCTCAAATTCAAACGTTATTTCAGCATCAGCAATCCATATATAAATTAAGTGCAGGTGATGTTTTATCTATCCAACTTTGGGCTTATCCTGAAATTACACCACCAATTCAAGATGCAACTAATGTAAAAGCTGTTGGTTATCCCATTGACCCTAACGGTAATGTACAGCTTCCTTTAGTCGGGTCAGTTAAAATTGCTGGGAAAACGCTTGCTCAAGCGAATACATATTTGCGTAGTCAATTTAGTAAATATTTAAAACACCCTGATGTTGTCGTTAGAGTGTTATCTTACGAAGGCAAAAGATACTTCGTAAATGGTCAAGTACTTAAAAGTGGCCAATACACTTTAAATGATCAACCCATCAGCCTCTATACCGCACTAGGTCAAGCCGGTGGTATTGATACCAAAACTGGTGACACCACTAATATTCAACTTATTCGAAATGGCGCTACGTATAATTTAAATACCATTCAACTCGAAAAAAATGGTTTATCACTACATAATTTATTAATTCGCCCGAATGACACAATTTTTGTAAATACAAAACAAGATCAAAAACTTTATGTCATGGGTGAATCAAGTAAAAGCCAAGCGATTAACTTACGCGATCAAGGCATGTCTTTAAGTGATGTATTGGGTGAAAGTGAAGGGATTAACCCTTACTCAGCTAGTGCAGCTAGAATTTATGTCATGCGTACAGATTTAGATCAAAAGCAGTCAACTATCTATCACTTAAATTTGAGTAGTATTGGTAATCTAGCATTAGCCAATCAATTTTCTATGAAAAAGAATGACATTGTATACATTGATGCAACTGGTTTGACTCGTTGGCAGCGTGTAGTGAATCAGATTATTCCTTTCTCGAGCGCACTTTATAGTTTTGATCAGCTTGGGAAATAATTATGGCGTTTAAAAATATACTCGTTGTCTGTGTCGGAAATATTTGCCGTAGCCCGATGGCAGAATATTTCCTAAAGACGAATTGCCCAAAACAACACATTGAATCTGCAGGATTGTCCGCAATGGTAGGACATCATGCAGATGAAAAAGCAATTCATTGTATGGACCAATTTAATATTGATATGCGTCCACATATTGCAAAACAGATCAATGCATCTTTAATTAAGCAAGCAGACTTAATTCTAGTAATGAGTACGAATCAGGCTCAGCATATAGAAAAACAATGGCCGTTTGCAAAAGGTAAGGTCTTTAGATTAGGCCACTGGCAAGGAAAAAATGTCCCTGACCCTTATCAACACGATCAAGACTTTTTTAATGAGTCCTGTAAAAACATAAGCAATTATGTTCAGGATTGGATGCCACATTTTTAATATAAATTATTGAATAATCAGTTGTTAAATTATGACTCAAAACTCAAAAACTGAAGATGATACTATTGATTTAAAAGAGCTCTTTTTTTCTCTGGTTGCTCAATGGAAAACTATCGTTCTTTGCATCATATTAAGTTTAATCTGTGCCTTACTCTATATTCGCACCACACCTTCCATATATTCTACGGATGCTTTAGTTCAAGTCGAAGATGGCAAAAGTGCTGCGTCTGCTGCATTACTAGGCGAACTCAAAGAAGTCTCTGGTGGTCTTGGTCAAAAATCGCCTGCAGATGCAGAGATTGAGATCTTAAATTCTCGAATGGTGTTAGGCAAAGTGATTGATGACCTCAATCTGAACATCAGTATTCAAGATCAAAATAATAGCTTCTTCAAAAAACTTCTTTCCTCAGAAAAAGGCCAATTGAAATTTGATGGCCAAGGCGTTAGTTATAGCACTAAGCAAAATAATTTTTTAGTTAAAGAGTTCGATGTCCCAAATTATTATTTAGACAAACAACTGACTTTAGATTTCAAAGCAGACTCTAAATTTACCCTAAGTCATAAAGATAAAGTGATCTTTGAAGGTCGTTTAAATCAACTCAATCAATTTGTTGACGGCTATGGAGCTTGGAAAATTAATATTTCAAGTACACAGCCATTTGAACACGCTTTTATATTATCTAAACTCTCACTGCCTTCAGCTGTCAAAAACTTAAAATTAAATTATGGTGTAGCAGAAAAAGGGAAAATGACAGGTGTCATTGGTTTAAATTATGCTGGAGAAGATAAACAGCATATTACTAATGTGCTGAATCATATTTTAGAAATTTATCACCAACAAAATATTGAGCGTAAATCGTTAGAATCAAAACAAACCCTCAATTTCTTAGATCAACAATTACCTGAATTAAAGCAACAACTTGAACAATCTGAAATTAAATTTAATGAGTTTCGTGAAAAATACAATACGGTAGATGTCACTCAAGAAGCTGAACTCATGCTCAAGCAAAATATTGAACTTGAGAAAATGCGTATTGAGTTAAAACAGAAACAAGCCGAATTGTCTGCTAAATATACACTTGATCATCCGTTGATGGCTGAAATTAATGCACAGGTAAATTCTTTAAATCAAAAGACTCAAGAATTAAACAAGTCTATTAAACAACTTCCAGAAACACAGCGCCTGTACTTACAACTTTATCGTGATGTCAAAGTAAATACTGAGCTTTATACATCACTTCTTAACAGCTACCAACAGCTCAAAATTGCAAATGCTGGGGAAATTGGTAATGTCCGTATCATCGATACAGCTGTTGAACCTGAACGACCAATCAAACCTAAAAAATTAATCATTTTGATTTTATCATTATTTGTAGGTGGTTTTATTGGTGTATTAATTGCACTTGTTCGCAACATGATGCGTTCAGGGATCAAAGACTCCACTCAAATCGAAAATGAGTTGGATCTGCCCGTGTATGCAACGGTTCCTCGTTCACCTGTACAAGAAAGCCGTATTAACATTCTGAAAAAGAAAAAGAATATTCCTATTCTGGCTGTTAAAAATAGTGATGATATTGCTATTGAGAGCTTAAGAAGTATGCGTACCGCCATTCATTTTGCTTTAAGTTCTGCAAAAAATAACCTCATTATGATTTCAGGCCCAGCACCAGAAGTCGGGAAATCTTTTATTTCGACCAACTTAGCCACAATTTTGGCGCAAAGCGATAAACGTGTTTTGATTGTAGATGCTGACTTACGTCGTGGATATTTACATAAGTACTTTAACTACGACACTCAACCAGGTCTCACTGAATTACTCAATGGCCAACACAGCTTAGAGACAGTGATTCGAAATACTGAAGTACCTGGCTTAAGCGTCATCTCCAGAGGTAAAAGTCCAACCAATCCATCTGAACTCTTAAGCTCGGCTCAGTTTAAGAACGTCTTGGAACAACTGTCTGAGAAGTTCGATCATGTGATTATCGATACTCCGCCAATCTTAGCCGTGACGGATGGCATCATTATTTCTCAATACACAGGGGTTAACTTAGTGATTGCCCGTTATGCGAAAACGCAGATGAAGGAGCTTGAATTGACCTTGAATCGTTTCGAACAAGCTGGTGTGAAAGTCAATGGATTCATTCTAAACGATATTCAACGTTCAAGTGCTGGCTATGGTTATGGCTATAACTATGCTTATGCCTATAAAGCCAATAAAGAATCAGACTAAATACATCCTCTAACCGATAAAAAGCCAGAACTTGATTTCTGGCTTTTTATTTTGTATGACAAACGTTTATATATTCAAATCCTTATAGTTTTTTTAAGGACTTCGGCATATATTAATTTGAAAATGTACTGGTGGTACAAAACACGTCATTCATGAAGTCTGCTAAGATGCTAAAAAACTTTTTGAATGTAATAGAATTAGGAAAAATTTCACATGAGTAAAGCCTTACCCATTGCTGTAGCTGTTATTCTAGGCGGTGCTGCACTTGTTCCCGTTTATTATGCATCTCAACACCCAGCTTCAGCCGAAGCCCAAGTTTCAAAAAATGCATCTGCCGTAGAAAAAATTAGCTATGCACTGGGTTATGAGGTTGCTCATCAAACTCCACCAGAACTCGATATTAACAGTTTTGTAATCGGTGTCCGTGCCGGTCATGCCCGTAGCCAACCCGCCTATAGCGAAGAAGAATTAAAACAAGCCTATGAGCAGTTCCAACAAGAAATGCAGCAAAAACAGGCCAATGATGCGAAGCAAGCACAAACAACCAGTGACAGCTTCTTAACTGAAAATGCGAAAAAACCTGGGGTGAAAACCACAGCGTCAGGCTTACAGTACAAAATTACGCAAGAAGGCACAGGCAAGCAACCCACTGCCAGCTCTGTCGTGACCGTACATTACAAAGGCCAACTGGTCGATGGTAAAGTCTTTGATAGTTCACTTGAACGTGGCGAGCCAATTGAGTTCCCATTGAATCAAGTCATTCCAGGTTGGACTGAAGGTCTACAACTCATGAAAGAAGGTGGGAAAGCGACGCTCTACATCCCTTCTAACTTAGGTTACGGCCCGCAAGGTGTACCCGGTATGATCCCAGCCAACAGCACACTTATTTTTGATGTTGAACTGATCAAAGTAAAATAAGACCAGTCAATCAAAGGAGAGCTTTTGCTCTCCTCTTTTTATTGAGAATACAATATGAAAATTCAAACAACATTACTCTGTGGCTTGTTACTTTCTACACCTGTTTTTGCTGCACCGATTAATAATAAAAGCAGCATCAACCAACAAGTCGGTTATAGCTTTGGCTACCTCATGGGTCGGAGCAATGCCGAGTCTATTCAAGATTTAGATCTCGATGCTTTTGTGCAAGGGTTACGTGAAGCATCTAAAGGTCAAGCTGCTTCATTAAGTGATGAAGACATGGCGCGAGTACTCACCCAATATAAACGCCAAGCCGAGGCAAAACAGTTATTAGAAGTTAAACAACTGGCTGATAAAAATGCCAAAATTGGTGCAGCCTTTTTAGCTGAAAATGCGAAAAAACCCGAGGTAAAAACCACGGCTTCAGGCCTGCAATATATGGTTTTACAACAAGGCCAAGGCAAGTCACCTAAGGCCAACAGTAAAGTCAAAGTCCATTATGAAGGGCGTTTGATTGATCAGACCGTTTTTGACAGCTCGATTGCACGTCAACAGCCTGCGGAGTTTCAAGTCAGCCAAGTGATTCAAGGTTGGACTGAAGGCTTACAGCTAATGAAAGAAGGCGCAAAATATCGCTTCTTTATTCCCGCTAAACTGGGCTATGGCCAAATTGGTTCAGGCGATGTGATTGAACCGAACAGCACCTTGATTTTTGATGTGGAACTGATTGAAGTGTTGCCAAAATAAGGCAGCAATGCAAAGGCAATGCTATATACAAAATAAAAAGCCTGATCTTCGTGATCAGGCTTTTTATTAATTTCAATCTATTCTTCAATCAAGCCGTGCTTTTTTTAAGCTATGAACCGTACCGGGTTTGTCGGAGACTCAATATTCTGAGAGACTATTCCGATGACAAAATTAAAATATACCCCTGAAATCAGAGAAAGAGCGGTTCAATTATTGATTGAATCTGAAAAAGATTATCCATCGAATTGGGCTGCGATCACTGCTATTGCTCCCAAGATAGGTTGTACTCCTGAAACACTACGTGTTTGGTATCAAAAATATTTAGATAAACAAAATCCAGTTAAAGTACAACAGATATCTGATCAAGAAAAAATGAAGCAAATGGAACGTGAAATTAAAGAATTAAAACGTGCCAATGAAATTCTACGTAAAGCAGCCGCTTTTTTCGCCCAGGCGGAGCTCGACCGCCCACACAAATAATGGTGGATTTTATCCATAACAATAAAGACTTATATGGTGTTGATGCGATTTGTAGGATTTTACCGATCGCAGCTTCAACCTATTACCGGACTCTAGATCTCTGCGAAAATCCAGAACATCGAGCAAAGCGAGATTTACATGACTTGCATCATGCTGAACAAATTAAACGAATTTGGAAGGAAAGTTCAGGTCGATATGGTGTACGTAAAGTTTGGCAAAAACTGAAACGTGAAGGCTATATTATTGCGCGCTGTACAGTTGCTCGATTGATGCAAAAGCTAGGTATACAAGGTGTTTGGCGTGGTA